>JAEWIL010000160.1 GCA_023387085.1 Pseudomonadota bacterium
CCCCATCGCTGCGCGACAGGGAGGATCGTATCTTGCATCGTCACCCCGGACTTGATCCGGGGTCCATGACGGCGGCGCTACACTGGATCCCGGATCAAGTCCGGGATGACGAAGGTCTGCAAACGACCGGAAGCGGACCTTCCGATTTTCGTCACCCTGAACTTGTTTCAGGGTCCATGGCCTGCCGTTTCCTTCGCCGCAGCGCTAGACGAGAGCTCAGACCATGGATGCTGAAACAAGTTCAGCATGCCGAGGTTTCAAGGCAGCTTCCACCCCAAAGCGGACCCCGACATTCCGCCGCCAGGCTAAACCCGCCCCGGCGCCCGGGCGCGCACGAAATTCTCGAGCGCGGTGAACAGCATCGCGCGCGCGTCGCTGCCCAGCATCTCGCCGGTCAGGCCGTCGAAGCGCACGCGGTCGCCGCGACCGGCTGCGGTTACGATGTCAGTGAGCGGTCAGCGACTGTCAGCGCGACACCCGCCAACGAACGAGGCTGATAAAGAAGCCTGCGACCGCTTTGCCTTCCGCATCACGAGCCGGCGTGAAGGCGGCGCGAGCCAACGCAAGCATACATGTTTGCTTGTCCAGAGTCTGAAATCCCGAACTGGCAATAATACGACATTGGGTTACTGCGCCACGGGCGTCGACATTCAACAAGAAGGCGGTCGTGCCTTCATTTTTGTTGACGAAATCGGCGCGCGGATAATCGTTAGTCGTCGCCCATTGGCTGACATTATTCGACGGCTCGGCGCGTTTCGATAGCGAACGGATTTGCTGGGCGTCGAAGCCCCAACCCGCCCAAAGGTCATCCTCGCATTTTTCGAGAGCCTTGGTCGCTTCGGCGATATTCTTCAGTTCAAGTGTAAGATCGAGATTTCTCGCCGCTGTAAGGTGGAGGCGGTCGCCCTCGCGCATGTTGTTGAACAGGAGTCCGTCTGGATCATGCCACGCGAACCTCGCTTCGCCTTTCGTGACGGCGTATGATTCAAATTTGAAGTGACGAGCGTCATCCTGGCCTAGCGCAATTTCGATGGTCTTCATCGACGAATGCAAAGGTAGAGCGGAGCCGTAAAGCGCCCACTGATAGCCGTCGAAAGTCCAGTCCCGACTGATAGTCAGGCGGTAAGGCTGACCCGTCTCGCTAAAATGGCGGATAAGCCGACATTCCGTGCTACCGTAATCAACCTCCCATCGGCCTTGGGCAGGCGTTTGCCTTTCCGACGAAAACGCGCCTGTAGGTTCGGCAGTTTGGAACGCAAATGCCAAGGCGATGAGGGTGCCGAAGATAGCCATGAATAACCTAATAGCATGTTGCTAGTTGGGCGCCAGTACTGGTCGCCTCGTACCGAAAGCAGCGTTTAAGCGTTCGATATGCGCCGCAGATCGGACGTTGAATTAAACCCGCCCCGGCGCCCGCGCGCGCACGAAATTCTCGAGCGCGCCGAACAGCATCGCGCGCGCGTCGCTGCCCAGCATCTCGCCGGTCAGGCCGTCGAAGCGCACGCGGTCGCCGCGACCGGCGGCGGTTACGATGGCGGCAAGCAGGCCCTCGTCGAAGCTCAGGCGCGGACAGCAGGGCGGAGCGACGGCGAAGGGGTCGGGCCAGATATGGCCGATGGCCTCGACCACCAGCCGGTAGCGCCGCGCCGCGAGGATGTTGCCCCAGCGCCGTCCGAGTTCGGGCATCGGATCGCGCCCGCTCCTGCGGCAGAGGATGCAGTAACGCAGCGCGAGCACGGCCTGCGCGGCATCGACGGGCAGATCGCGGATCAGCGGTTGTTCGGTGAATTTCCGGACCAGATCGCTGCTGCCTTGCATGATATCTCCCTTGGTGGTCCGCTGTGCCCGGTCCGCTCCCGTCATAAAAAGATGCCGGCCGCTCGAGTGCGCCTGAAAGATGCAGCGGCCGGCAGGAGGGGACCGCCCTATCTTGCTATTGCTAATTAATCGCAAATACAAGCGAAAAAGGAGGCGCTCGAAAGCGCCCCTGAAAATCCGTCGATTTTGCCGATTTCGTCATACCCGCGAAGGCCGGCATCCGTCGTCGCGGCGTCGCGCGCCGGCGGGTCGCCGCCTTTGCGGGATGGAGGGATTCGCTCAGTCGTCGCTCACCGGCTTCGACTGCAACTGGATGTAATTTTCGATGCCCATGCGTTCGATCATCTCGAACTGCTTCTCGAGCTCGTCGACATGATGCTCCTCGCTTTCCAGGATATCGGAGAAGAGATCGCGGCTGACATAGTCGCGCACACTCTCGCAATGGGCGATGGCATCCTTCAGCAGCGGGATCGCCTCTTCCTCGACCGCGAGATCGGCGCGCAGGATTTCCTCGACCGTCTCGCCGACCCGCAGCCGGCCGAGCAGCTGGAAGTTGGGAAGGCCGCCAAGGAAGAGGATGCGGTCCGCCAGCTTGTCGGCGTGCTTCATCTCGTCGATCGACTCTTCGCGCTCGAACGCCGCGAGCCGCGCGACGCCCCAATTGTCGAGCATGCGATAATGCAGCCAATATTGGTTGATCGCGGTCAGCTCGTTCTTGAGCGCCTCGTTCAGATAATCGATGACTTTTGCGTCGCCCTTCATGGTCTGTCCTGTCATTTTGTCTTGGAATGGAGTGGACGCATTATAGGCGCCGCAGCCCCGTCAGGCCAAGGTCAAAAATGGCGGAAAACCAAGAAAAATCAGGCGCTAGCGGCGACGTCGCTGATGATATTGCGAGCGAATGACAGGCACTGGCCGCACTTGGGTTTGCGACCCAGTTGCGCATAGGCGGCCTTGGCGCACCGCAATTGGCCGCCCTTCGCCACGTCGCGCAGATCGCGTTCCCTTATTGCGTTGCAGACACAGACGACCATGTGCGAATCCTTCTCAACAAGACCCAGATAAGGATAGTGCGACGGATTCGCAATAGTTAAGATGCGACTGACTCGCACTCCGAAAAGCGGGATTTTTCGTCGTGGCGCCCCTTGCCCGAAATGCGATTCGCGGGCATAGGCGCGCCCATCTTCCCACGCCCCCGATGTTCCCAAGCCTTCA
Organism: Pseudomonadota bacterium; assembly: GCA_023387085.1. Taxonomy (GTDB): domain Bacteria; phylum Pseudomonadota; class Alphaproteobacteria; order Sphingomonadales; family Sphingomonadaceae; genus Sphingopyxis. The sequence goes on from JAEWIL010000160.1 coordinate 3,034, forward strand.
AGACGCAAAGGTCCGCCCCATGAAAGTGAATGTCTATGTGACGCTCAAGCCGGGGGTTCTCGACCCGCAGGGCAAGGCGATCCATCATGCGCTCGAAGGGCTGGGTTTCGGCGGCGTCGCCGACGTCCGCGCCGGCCGTTTCATCGAACTCGACGTCGCCGACGGGACGAGCGATGCCGATCTCGACGCGATGTGCGCGAAGCTGCTCGCCAATACGGTGATCGAAAACTACCGCATCGAACGTCCCTGATTTCGAGGAGAAGAGCCATGAAGACCGCCGTCATCGTCTTTCCCGGCTCGAATTGCGACCGCGACATGGCCGTCGCGCTCGAACAGGTTGCGGGCAGGGCGCCCGCGATGGTGTGGCACCGCGAGACCGAACTGCCGGACGGGGTCGACTTCATCGCGCTCCCCGGCGGCTTCTCCTATGGCGATTATCTGCGCTCGGGCGCGATGGCGGCGCGCTCGCCGATCCTGCGCGCGGTCGCCGATGCCGCGGGCCGCGGCGTACCCGTGCTCGGCGTGTGCAACGGGTTCCAGGTGTTGACCGAGGCGCAGTTGCTGCCGGGCGCGCTGATGCGCAACGCGGGGCTCAATTTCGTCTGCCGCAGCGTGCCGCTCAAGGTCGAGAACAGCCAGTCGCTGTTCACCGCGAGCTACAATGCGGGTGAGGAGATCAGCATCCCGGTCGCGCATCACGACGGCAATTATTTCGCCGACGCCGCGACGCTCGACCGGATCGAGGGCGAGGGACGCGTCGCCTTCCGCTACGCCGACAGCGTCAACGGTTCGGCGCGCAACATCGCTGGCGTCTTGAACGATGCGGGCAATGTGCTGGGCATGATGCCGCACCCCGAGCGCGCGATCGACCGCGCGCATGGCGGCACCGACGGTCTACGCCTGTTCGAGGCCGCGCTCGGCGTCCTCGCCTGACGCCGGGGCGGCGGGGGCAACCACCTTCGGTTGCAGCCAGCGCCCGACAAGCAGCAATATCGTGGGCCAGAACATCGTATTCCAGATGTCGTGCCAGTGCGCCGCGTCGGGCTGGACGTTCGTTTCGGCATATTCGGCGGTGAGGTCGAGCAGCTCCCCGCCGCAGGCCATCGCAAGGACCGCCAGCCAAGCGACAAGCGAGCCGCCGCGCCCGCGCCACGCCAGCCGCACGATCAGGAACAACGTCATCCCGAAATAGATGTGGAGCGCATCCTTATCGAGGCCCGTGGCCTCGACAACCGACACTTTCCTCGCCTCGAACAGAGAGGCGAGTTCGATCAGGGTCATGATGCGTTAAACCTTGGCGCCAAACGGGTTGAAATCGGTGCCTTCGTCGAACACGTCGACACCCTCGCGGCGCTTCAACGCTCCGACCACCAGATAGGTTGCCGGCGTGAGCGCGGCTTCCCATGCCGTCTTGATGAACCATTGCGACAGCACGACCTCGTACAGCTGCTCGGGTGGCCAGCCCGCCAGCCCGTAAAAGGCCAGCGGGTAGAAGATCATGCTGTCGAGCCCCTGACCGACCACGGTCGAGCCGATCGTACGCATCCAGAGGTGTCGGCCGCCCGTCCAGATCTTCATGCGGGCGAGAACATAGCTGTTGGCGAACTCCCCGGCCCAGAAGGCGGTCATCGAGGCGATGACGATGCGCCAGCTGTTGCCAAAGACGAATTCGTAGGAAGCTTGTCCCGGCCATCCCGCGGCGGGCGGCAGCGCCACGACGACCCATGCCATGAACGCCATGAAAGCCAGCGCGGCAAAGCCGGTCCAGATCACACGGCGGGCGCGTGCATAACCATAAACCTCGGTCAGCACGTCGCCGATGATGTAGCTGATCGGGAAAAAAAGAACGCCCGCTCCGAACGCCCACTGCTGTCCGCCGGGCAGGGTAATATAGCTGGGTTTCGACGCGCCGATGATGTTGCTCAGCAGCAAGATCGCGACGAAAGCCGCCATCATCAGGTCGTAATAGCGAAAATGCCTGACGGCCGACGCGCTGACCTGCTCGGGCTTGTCGGAAGGATTGGGTGTCTGGGTCATCGCTGCGCTGCTTAACCTGCTTTGCAGCCCGCGCAAACCACGCTATTCGCGCGGGCCACAGCCTTGGTGCACGCGCCCGTAGCTCAGCTGGATAGAGCACCCGCCTTCTAAGCGGGTGGTCGCAGGTTCGAATCCTGCCGGGCGCGCCATTGATTCCGCTGTCGCCGCCACCCGCGTTATTCGCGCGCCTGCTCGGCGCGCTTCAGCTTGCGCGCTTTCTGCTCGTGCCTGACCGCGGCTTCGCGCAACCGGCGCGCGAGGAAGGGATCGTCGGACGCGTTCGCTTTCAGCCGGGCGACGCGCGCCAGCTGCTCGAAATATATGGAGTCGCGAATCTGGTCCATTCGGGGACGGTTATCACGACCGCGTCACAAAAGACCTAACGCAATTGCGCGATTTTTTCCCGAATCGGGGCAGGCCGGCGAGCATCGAAGATTGATCGAAAATTTCGATTAAAAGCGGCAATATTTTCACTTTCCGCGCTGCAACAAACATGGCTAGAGGGAGCCTCCAACAACCAAGGAGCTCTCCCGAATGTCTGTTCTGAACACGACCCTGAAGCCTTTCAACGCCACCGCTTACAAGGACGGCAAGTTCGTCGACATCAGCGACGAAAGCGTCAAGGGCAAGTGGGCGGTCTTCTTCTTCTATCCCGCCGACTTCACCTTCGTCTGCCCGACCGAACTCGAGGATCTCGCCGACATCTACCCGACGCTGCAGAAGATGGACGTCGAAGTCTATGCCGTGTCGACCGACACGCATTTCAGCCACAAGGCGTGGCACGACACCTCGCCGGCGATCGGCAAGATCAACTATTATATGGTCGGCGACCAGAACCACACGCTCTCGAAGAATTTCGAGGTTCTGCGTGAAGGCGTCGGCCTCGCCGACCGCGGCACCTTCGTTCTCGATCCGCAGGGCGAAATCCAGCTCCTCGAAATCACCCCCGAGGGCGTGGGCCGCAACGCCGCCGAACTGCTGCGCAAGATCAAGGCGCTGCAATATTGGGTCAGCCACCCGGGCGAAGTCTGCCCCGCGAAGTGGGAAGAGGGCGCCGAAACGCTCGCGCCCTCGCTCGACCTCGTCGGCAAGATTTAAGCGATCGTAAAACGCCGTGTGCCTCTGTGCAGACAGAGGCACCGGCAAATTGACGCGCGTCATCGCGAGCGAAGCGAAGCAATCTCCAGCCTGAAACCTTCCACAAGGTCGATGACTGGGGATTGCCGCGTCGCCTTCGGCTCCTCGCAATGACGATCTCAACTCAAGCAGGAACTCTCCCCATGCTCGACGCCAATCTGAAGCAGCAGCTTCAAGGGCTGCTCACGAATCTTCGTGAACCGATCGAACTGATCTCGTCGCTCGGCGACGATGCCAAGTCGGCCGAGCTGGCAACCCTGCTGGGCGACATTGCCGCGCTCTCGGACATGGTCAGCGTGATCCGCGCCGACGACGATGCGCGCCGCCCCAGCTTTCTGATCCGCCGCGCCAGCGACGCCAATGTCGCCGTGCGCTTCGCCGGCATCCCGATGGGGCATGAATTCACCTCGCTCGTCCTCGCTTTGCTCCAGGTCGGCGGCCACCCGCCGAAGGTCGCGCCCGAGGTGCTGGAGCAAGTGGCGGCACTCGACGGCGATTATCACTTCGAAACCTATTTCTCGCTGTCGTGCCAGAATTGCCCCGACATCGTGCAGGCGCTCAACCTGATGAGCGTCGTCAATCCGCGCATCACCCACACCGCGATCGACGGCGGGCTGTTCCAGGCCGAGGTCGAGGAGCGCAAGATCATGGCGGTGCCGACGATCTTCCTGAACGGGGAGAATTTCGGTCAGGGCCGCATGGAACTCGAACAGATCCTCGCGAAGCTCGATACCGGCGCCGAAGCCAAAGCGGCCGAAAAGATCGCCGCCAAGGACGCTTTCGACGTGCTCGTCATTGGCGGCGGCCCCGCGGGCGCCGCAGCCGCGATTTACGCCGCGCGCAAGGGGATCCGCACCGGCATCGCCGCCGAGCGCTTCGGCGGGCAGGTGCTCGACACGATGGCGATCGAGAATTTCATCTCGGTCCAGCACACCGAAGGGCCGAAGCTCGTCGCGCAGCTCGAACAGCATGTGAAGGATTATGACGTCGACATCATGAACCTACAGCGCGCCGAGAAGCTGATCCCCGCGAAGACGGAAGGCGGCCTGCACGAGGTGAAGCTCGCAAGCGGCGCGTCTTTGAAGGCGCGCACCGTGATCCTGTCGACCGGCGCGCGCTGGCGCCAGCTCGGCGTTCCGGGCGAGGACCAGTATCGCAACAAGGGCGTGGCCTATTGCCCGCACTGCGACGGTCCGCTCTACAAGGGCAAGCGCGTCGCGGTGATCGGCGGCGGCAACAGCGGCGTCGAGGCGGCGATCGACCTGGCCGGCATCGTCGCGCATGTCACGCTGATCGAGTTCGACAGCCAGCTGCGCGCCGACGCGGTGCTCCAGCGTAAGCTCGCCAGCCTGCCCAACGTCAAGATCATCACCTCGGCGCTGACCACCGAAGTGCTCGGCGACGGCGAGAAGGTCACGGGCCTGTCGTACAAGGATCGCAACAAGGACGAGCTGCACCAGGTCGAGCTCGAGGGCATCTTCGTCCAGATCGGCCTCGTCCCGAACACCGAATGGCTGAAGGACAGCGTCACCTTGTCGCGGCACGGCGAGATCGAGGTCGATCATCGCGGCGAGACGAGCCAGGCCGGCATCTTCGCGGCGGGCGATTGCACCACGGTTCCCTACAAGCAGATCGTGATCGCGATGGGCGAAGGGTCGAAGGCGGCGCTGTCGGCGTTCGATTATATGATCCGCCTTCCCGCCGAAGCGGAAGCCGAAGCGGCGTAACTCCAAATCCTCGCTGTCGCGCAGCCATGGGGAGGGGGACCGCGGCGAAGCGGTGGTGGAGGGGCCGCGTGATCGCGCCCCTCCGTCAGCGCTGCGCGCTGCCACCTCCCATCGCT
>JAEWIL010000171.1 GCA_023387085.1 Pseudomonadota bacterium
ATGCTGACGGCGATGCCGATGGGGCGGGGGCGGGCGCCCCATCGGCAGAAAATTCCACACGGGGCTGCCAGTCCTTAACGCGGGTCTGGCACGGACGGAACGGGACGGTCCAGCCAAGGCCGCCAGCCGGCCGAAGCTTTGGCCCCTGCCCAGGCCATAACCCCCAGGATTATGCATATGAATTGCGGCGGTGAGCCCAGTTCGCCGAGCCGGAAATGAGCGCAGATCGCTCCGCCAAGAAACCCGGTAATGCCGATCGCGCCGAGCAGCGCGGTCCGGGGGATAGCATAGAGAAGAACCGACACAGCGACAATGGCGGCGAGCAGCGGCGCCTGCGCCATCCTGAACCCCGTGGCAGCAAATTCTGCCGAGAGTAGCTCCGGGCGAAAGGTCATTATCGCGGCATCGGCCCCCAAAAGCGCCATTGTCGATACGCGCAAGGCCAGTGCCAGCCGTCGGCGCGTCGTTGAAGTAATCATCACAAGTCTCCAAGGCGCGACCGCCGCGCCGCGAGCAAGCAATCACGGGGCCGGCGGTCTGGCGATGGTCGCGCGACAAAGATCGACACGCGCGCGACGACGTAATCGAGTCCGAGCGAAATTCGACCAACACGGACTTTGACGCGACCAATCCGGTCGGTCGAACGGGCAGCTTGTGCTAAGACGCGCGCCGTGAACCGGCTTCTGACCTTCCGCCCCAAACTGAAAGATTTTGCGGTGGGCGCCGCGATGACCCTCATATTCTGGGTCATGGTGCTCCTTCTATGGGCTGCGCAGGACATCGCGTCCGGCAAGCCGATACCCGATGCACTGAAAGTCCTTCAGGGGATGACTTTGGGGCTGGGCGTCATATTTTGTGGAGCGCTGGCAGGATTCATCATGTTCGCCCGGCGTCTGCGCAACCCCGCGATGACAGTTCTCGTCGCGCTTGTCACGACAGCGCTCGCCCTGCTCCATGCGCTGATCGACGCAATATTGATGCAGATATTGGGTCCGTCGATGGGAATGCGGTCTATGCCGCTGGCGGAATTGTTCAACCGCAGCCTGATGCCGTTCGTCCTGATTTACGGCTTCTATGCCTTGGCGCTAGGCTTGCGGCTGAGCGAGAATGCGGTGCGCGATAGCGCAAGACGTCTGGTTGAGGCGCGCAGCGCGGCCCAAGGCGCAGAACTCGCCGCCCTGCGATTCCAGCTCAACCCGCATTTCCTGTTCAATACGCTCAATTCCATTTCGTCGTTAATTGTCACGAACGCGGTCGCAGAAGCGGACCAAATGACGATGAGGCTGTCCGACTTCCTGCGCCTGACCTTCGAAGCCGACCCCGAGGCCGAGGTCACGCTCGATGAGGAGTGGGCGATTGCACAGGCCTATCTGGATATCGAAACTGCCCGCTTTGCCGGGCGGCTGCGTGTGACGTTCGATTGCGTTGACGATCTTCTCGATGCCCGCGTGCCATCATTTCTTTTGCAGCCGATTGTCGAAAATGCCGTCAAGCACGTAGTCCAGCCTTCGCGTCGGCTGGTGACTCTCTCTGTCATTTGCAATCAGGTCGGCGACAGGCTGCAATTGATGATTGAGGACGATGGAGGCAGCGCGGTTCCGGTTCCATTCGGAGCCAGCGAAGAGAGCGGATCGGGGCTGCGCAACGTGCGCCGCAGGCTGGCAGCTTTCTACGGCGAGGACGGCACCGTCAACATTCATGCCAACAAAACTGGCTTCTTGGTGGTGCTGAGCCTGCCGTTGCGGCGAGATATCAAGTGGACCGCGGCGTGATGCGCATATTGCTGGTCGATGATGAACCGCTTGCCATCGGACGGATGCGCGTGGCGCTTGCCGCGATCGACGATGTCGAGGTTGTTGGGAGCGCGTCTGACGGCGAAGAAGCCGGGCGCCAAATTTCAGCTCTCAATCCTGATCTGGTCCTTCTCGACATACAGATGCCCGAAGTCAGTGGTGTGGACTTGGCTCATCGCCTTGCCGATGCGCCCACCCGCCCTGACATCGTGTTTGTGACAGCCTTCAACGACTTCGCAATAGAGGCCTTCGATATCGACGCAGTCGATTATCTGCTGAAACCTGTCAGCTTCGACAGGCTACGGATGGCGATCGATCGCGCCCGCCGCCGCCGTGCCCTTCCGAATCCCGATATTTTGGGCCGCGTGGATTCCGCTGGACAGCGAGCATCTCACGGCAGCGAGGGGGGCTATGACGACGGGATATGGGTGCCTGGCCGGGGTGGCGCGGTGCGTGTGCCCATCGAGGCGATCGACCGGATCGAAGCGGCACGCGACTATGTGCTGCTCAATACCTCGACCAAAAGCTATATCTTGCGCGCACGTATGGGGGAAATCGAACAACGTATCGATCCGCGCATCATGGTGCGCATTCACCGCTCACATATGGTTCGTATCGATAGCGTCGTGGGTATCGAGCGGCCTGGAAAGGGTGTGCTGCGTCTGATTATGAACGATGGCGCCAATCTTCAGGTGGGCGCCAACTTCCAATCCAATGTTGTCCACTCACTTCGACTGTAGCGATTGATCCAGGCCGCTTGACGATCCTTGTCGCGCAAGGAGCCAGGCTGGTCGCAGCGCTGTTTACCTCGCAGCCGCCGCAAGGCCGATAGAGGGCATGGCCAATCTTGCCCCATTCCGAAGCGGCGTTCGATTCCTCATCCGCCTCCTGCCGATCGTCGCCATGCCACTTTGCGTCGCATCAGCCACTGTCACGGAACCGAGCGCCGATCCCGTCGATCAGATGATCGCGGCCGAGCGCAGTTTTGCTGCCGACGCTCAGCGGATGGGCATTGCGCCAGCGTTTCGCGCCTATGCCTCGCCCGATGGAATCTTGATGCGGCCCGATCCGGCGCCAGCGCTAGAGATCCTCCGCGGTACTGTCGATACGCCCGGAGTACGCCTCGAATGGCAACCGGAAATAGCAGCTATGGCGCGATCGGGGGACTTGGGGTTTACGACAGGGCCTTATCGCTTGTTACATGGCGACATCGTCATGAACGGCGATACGCTGACTGTCTGGGAGCGCGGCGCCGATGGCCGCTGGGGCTGGCTTCTCGATCACGGACTGCTACCGACCAAGGCATCCGCGCCGGCCGAACTCCCCGCCGAGGTCACAATTCTGCGTCAGGGACAGCCCGGCCGACGCCGGCGGCCGTCGGACGTGGTCGATGCCGATGCGGCGCTGAATGCGGCCGTCGTCGCGGGGGGGGCGGCGGTTATTCTCGATCGGCTCGCCGACGACGGATTCCTTCTCCGGCAGCAACGCGGAAGGTTGTCGAAGGCTGAGGCCGTTGGCGCTGGCGGCGACGATTGGCGGGCGTCGGCTGGGCAGACGTTCGGGATACGCGCTTCGCAGGCCGATGACCTGGCCGCGACATACGGCCGGCTGGCCTTTGATGCGCCCCAGTCTACTCGAAATTACGTCCGCATATGGCGGCGTGAAGCGACAGGTTGGCAATTGTTGGTCGACCTTATCAACTAGTCCCCTTTCACCCCCGGTGGGGACTGGAGGGTGCGGAGATCGCGTCACCGCGGACTCCGCACCCATTTCTTTTCTCAGATCGAAATTTTGGCGGAATTTTCATCGCTCGCGCGTCGGGGTCGGTCGCAAAAGGGCGGCTCGCGTCCCTTCCTTCATCCTAGCGGCACGACGAGCGCATCGCGCGCGTCCAGTTTCAACGCAAACGAACCGAAGGATGTTTCCAGTGAACCGTATCAAATCCGCCGCCCTGTCTCCCCGCCGCGGCAAGGCAGCAATCCGCGGCCGGGCCGCGCTCCTGCTCGGCGGCGCGCTCGTCCCGCTGATGATGGCGGCGTCTGCCCGGGCACAGGATCAAACGGTGATACTGGAAGAAGGACAGGCACCGGTCGCGGTCGATCTGGGCGCGGGCAACGACCGCGTTGTCGTCGACATCTCGCGCGTCAACGCCGACACCGGCGTCCTGGATCTCACTGGCCTGACGACCGGCCCGCTTACCGACGCGGGCGGGCGCGACACGGTGTGGCTCCGTGCAAATTCCAGCCAGACGCAGAATGTCGTGTTCACCGAACCGAAGGGTAATACGACGCAGCAGTTCGTGCGCGCGGATTCGGCGACGGGCACGCCGTTCGACGGTGGAACGGTTTATGAAGCGTCGGGGAATGATACGGTCCTGACGCTCGAAAACCGTTCGCGCTCGCCAATTCCCAGCGATCCGTCGAAACTGCCCGACAATGCGTTTATGGATCTACGTCACGGGCCGCTTCAATTTGCCGGTGACGGCACGGTCGTGCTGACCTTTTCGGTGGCCGCGGCCGACCAGCCCAAGGAAACGCAGCAGGCGATCCGCGTCATGTCGGGATCGACATCGCAGGACCAGGGAACTGGCGGTGATGGCAAGCTCTCGCTCATTATCGAGGGCGACGTTGGCGGCGGAAGCACCTTCAAGGGTCTGATCGACGTGACCAACGCCGAATCGCTGCGGCTGAGGAATAATTCGCGCGTCCAGATTCTGGAAGGCACCGCGATTGTCGGCGGCAATGCGGATATCTTCCTCGAAGCCAATACCTGGGTCAATTCGACCAATGCGGCTTTCCCCGACGTGACGCTGATCAAAAGCTCGGGTCGCGTTTTCAATTCGACGAAGATCAGCGTCGGCGGGCAATTTGGCAATCCGGACGCCTCTGGCGTCGGGGTCCGGCTGGAGGGCGGCGAGCTTTATAATATCCTGACTGAAGGCGGCGACGGTACGAGCGCGGCCAGCGGCGGCCTGGGCAAAATCATCGGTGGCTCCAGCGGCGTTCTCGCCGCCAACGGCGATAATTATATCGAAAATGTCGGCGACATCAGCGCCAATACCGGCGCCGCGGTCGAAAGCCTGCGCGGCACGATGGTGCTTCGCAATACCGTATGGAACTTCTCGAAAGGCGGCACCCGCGCCGGAACGATCACCGGCGGTATGGTCGATGGTCGCCGCATCGCCATCCAGGGCGGTGACGGCACCGACATGGTGGTCAATTCGGGCACGATCACCGGCGACGTCGATCTTGGTAATCGCGAAGACATGTTCCTCTATACCGGTGCGACCAATGGCGTGACCGGCACGATCGAGGGTGGCGAAGGCCTCGACGGCTATGGCCGTTCCTTTGTCGCAAGTGCGACCAACACGTTGTCGAACGACATTCTGGGCAACGGCAACAGCGGCTTCGAAATGCACGGGATCGAAGCATCGGGCGCCGATACCATCGTCACCGTCGCGGCGTCGCAGACGCTCGACTCCGGGCTGATGCTCGTCGGCAATGGCTCGGTCGTCAACACGGCGAAGATCAATGCCGATGGTTTCGGCGTCTATCTGCGCGACATTGCCAATGTGGCGCGCGGTATGCGCTTTACCAACAATGCCGATGTGGTGAGCGCCAAGGGTGTTTATGGCCGGACAGGCGTTACCAGCTTCCTCAACACCGCGTTGATCCGCGCGACCGATGGCGACGGCGTATTCTTCAACATCGGCGAACTCGGCAGTTCCGTGAAGACGCTGGAGTTCCGCAACGAGGGAACGATCGAAACGACATCGGACTATGATCATGCGGTGGGGATGCAGTTCGACGCCTCGAACTCCGATGGTCCGCTTGCCAACGTCGTCAACACCGGGACGATCCGCCACAGCGGCGCGCAAGAAACATTCTATGACTATGAGCAATACGGCGTCCGCCTCTATGACATCAGCTATGAGCACGACAACAGCCTGCGCTTCCGCAACGAAGGATTGGTTGAAACGACCGGTCGCGGGGTGAGCGGTGTTTCGCTGGACAGTGCCCATAATGACGTCGTGAACAGCGGCACAATCCGGGTCGACGGCATGGGCGGACGAGGCGTCCTTATCGTATCGCGCCTTGATCCCGATCAGCCGATGCTGGTGTCGTCACTGGTCAACAGCGGCCTGATTTCGGCCAATGGCGGCGCATGGACGAATTCGGATGACGGCACCGTCCGTTTCAATGCTGCCGTCGCCATCGGGTTGAATGGCGACACCGCCAAGGGACGTGTCGTCAACAGCGGCACCATCGAGGCGATGGGCGCCGGTTCCAGCGCCGTTATCGCCGGCGGCGACGGGGCGGCGGGCGCAGCTTTCGAGATCGAGAATGACGGCACCATTCGCGGGCATGCGGAAACATTTTTCCGCGACGATCAGGGCGTACCTGAAGACTATCGCCGCCTGGCGGGGGCGATTCACACGGTGGGCACGACGGACACGGTCACCAATCGAGACCTGATCCAGGGCAATGTCGATCTGGGCGATTATGACGACCAGTTCCGCAACTATGGCAAACTCGATGGCGATCTGCGGCTTGGCGAAGGCGACGATACCTATGTGTTCGGTGGCGGCAGCAGCCTGACCGGATCGGCCTATGGCGGCGACGGGAACGATATCATTGCGGTTGATCTCACCGGCGACATGGCCAAGCGCATCAATGCAAGCCAGTTCTTCGGGTTCGAGGCACTGACCCGTCTGCAGGGCACCGCGGGATCGGGCAAGGTGTCGATTGTTGGCAATATCGACTCCGAATCGCTGCAGCTTGCCAATATCGCCGTGCACGTCGATGCCGGTGACACCGTTTCGTCGGCAAGCGGCAACAGCGGCTATACCTTCACCGGAACCGACCAGGACGAACAGATCGTCAACGCCGGAACGATCGCGGGCGGTGTGTCGATGGGCGGCGGCAACGACAGCCTCGATAACAGCGGCACGATTGGTTGGGATGTCGATATGGGGGCGGGTGACGACGTCGTCACCAATTCGGGCCGGATCGAAGGGAATGTGAATCTCGGCGATGGGGACGATCGCTATATCGCGGCGGGTGGCGGGATCGTGACCGGCGACATCGACGGCGGGGCCGGCAACAACACATTCGTCTTTCGCCTGGAAGGAAACGAGGGAGAAATTCCGGGATCGGTCCTGAATTTCAGCTCGTTCGGCGCTTATGGTCCGGGTACGCTGACCGTCAACCTCGACAAGGGGCAGACCTATACCAATCTCGAACTGCTCGAAGGGGCGGATCTGGTTCTGACCGGGTCGAACGGCTCGGTCGAAAATGTCATTGGCGATGACAGCGTGCAGAATGTGACGATCGACGGCGCCCTGACCGGCGGCGTTTCTCTCGGCGGCGGCGACGATAGTTTAACGCTCAATCTTGGCGGCGAACTTTCGGGCGCGCTCGATGGCGGCGACGGCACCGATACGCTCAATCTCAAGCTGACTGCTGCCTCGACCGTCAACGACCTGTTCAATTTCGAAGTGGTGAACGTCGCCGGCAATGCGTCGTTGACGCTCGCGGGTAATCTGGGCGCGGGCCAGTCGATCAACTTCGATGAATCGGACAACCGTTTCATTGTCGATACGGGCGCGACCTTCAACGGACGCGCCGACGGCGGTACCGGTACTGATACCATCGAGATCAACACCGGCGCCGAGAGCAACCGCACGATCATCGCGGGTCAG
>JAEWIL010000190.1 GCA_023387085.1 Pseudomonadota bacterium
GGGGTTGTGAGCGGACGCGAGACCAATCGACGGAACGACGCTGAAGCTCAGTTGCGGTGTCCACATTTCACACAGATGCCATCGCCCCGCCCGGTGAACAGCCATCGCATCGGCTTATGGAGATAAATGCGGCTGCATTGCTCGCACAGTAGGAAGGTTCCCAGAACTCCGGCAAGCGTCATGCCAGCGAGCAGCAAGTAAATGTTGCCCGAGATGGCGCCTACCAGCATCACGAGTGTGGAGGCTATTCCGACGCGTCGGGTTTTGCTTGCGCGCTCAAATCTACTCATGCCGACGTGTTCCCTTAAGCGCAGTCTTGTCCAAGCGCTGCACGTTGGCCGACGGCGCAAATGTCTGCAACCGGTCGTTTGCAGACCTTCGTCATCCCGGACTTGACCGGGATCCAGTGTAGCGCCGTCGTCATGGACCCCGGATCAAGTCCGGGGTGACGATGAAAGATGCGATCCTCCCTGTCGCGCAGCGATGGCGAGGGGGACCGCCCGCGAAGCGAGTGGTGAAGGGGCTGCAACGTCGCGCTATTAGCCCCTCCGTCAGCGCTTCGCGCTGCCACCTCCCCATGGCTTCGCCACAGGAAGGATATGTTCGCAACCGGTCGTTTCCTGTGATTTCGCCGGTATCCGGGTCGAACGGCGAAAATAGAGCCCCACCCCGACCCTTCCCCTCAAAAGGAGGAGCCTAATGGCCGCAACCGGTCGCCGATCCCCATCCAGGATCAACTTGACCCCCGGCCTTCGTCCGATAGGGACGGAGCGAGTGTAAAATTAACCGACAGTTGACGCCTCGGCGCTAGGATCGGCGTTCGAAAGGGCCAGACTTTTCGATGTTCCGACTGTTCAAACATTATGTGCCATATGCCGTCGTCTGGCTGGCATTGATCGAACTGCTCGCGCTGCTCGCCTCGGCCGAAGCGGCGTGGCACATCTATGCGCATTTTTCGGGTTTCGACGCCGGCAGTCTGGCCTCGCGCTGGGCGCGGCTCCTGACCTTCGCGGTCGCCAACTCGCTCGCGATGATGGCGACCGGCATGTACAGCAGCGAAGCGCTGCGATCGATGAAGTTCGCCACCGCGCGCCTGCTTGCCGCGATCTCGTTGGGCGTGATCTTTGTCGCAGTGGTCGGCTTCCTTTTGCCGAACGCGACGCTGTGGCGGGTAAACAGCCTTTACGCGATGATATTCGCGATCGCGGCGCTGTTCGTGACGCGGCTGATATTGACGCAGTCTGCGGGGGCCGAGGCGTTCAAACGGCGGATATTGGTGCTGGGCGCGGGAAAGCGCGCGGCGCGGCTGAAGGCACTCGCCGAGGCGCCGGGCAGCGGTCTGGCGATCGCGGGGTTCGTGGCGATGGCGGAGACCGAGCGCGCGGTGCCGGGGGCAGTGCCGCGCGAAGCGATCGCCAGCCTGTCGGACCATGTCGTGTCGCAGGGCGCCGGCGAAGTCGTGCTGGCGATGGAGGAGCGTCGCGGTTCGCTGCCCCTGTCGGACCTGCTGCGCGTCAAGACGACGGGCGTGCATGTCAACGATATCGCGAGCTTTATCGAGCGCGAAACGGGGCGGGTCGATCTGGCGACGACCAATCCGAGCGCGCTGATCTTTTCCGACGGCTTTTCGGCCGGACAGCGCATTTCGCGCGTAGCCAAGCGCCTGTTCGACATCGTTGCGAGCCTGCTTGTGCTGGTGGTCGGGCTGCCGCTGATCCTGATCGCCGGCCTTGCGGTCAAGTGCGACAGCCGCGGTCCGATCTTCTATCGCCAGTCGCGCGTCGGCCTGTATGGCGAGACCTATGATATTCTGAAAATCCGTTCGATGCGGACCGACGCCGAGGCCGCGGGCAAGGCGGTTTGGGCGAGCGAGAACGATCCGCGCGTAACGCGCGTCGGCCATATCATCCGCAAGCTTCGCATCGATGAACTGCCGCAGCTCTGGTGCGTGCTGAAGGGCGAGATGAGCATCGTCGGGCCGCGCCCCGAACGCCCCAGCTTCGTCGAGGAGTTCGAACGCGAACTGCCCTATTATGCCGAACGGCACATGGTGAAGCCGGGCCTGACCGGGTGGGCGCAGATCAACTATCCCTATGGCGCGTCGATCGAGGACGCGCGGGTGAAGCTGGAATATGACCTGTATTACGCCAAGAACTACTCGCCCTTCCTCGACCTGCTGATCCTGCTGCAGACGGTGCGGGTCGTGCTGTGGCCCGAGGGCGCGCGCTGACGGTGACGATGCTCGCCGCCCTGTCGGACATCTTGTCGGCGCTGGCACTGGCCGGCTTCGCGGGGATCGTCCTGTGGCTCCTGACGCGGCCGAAGGCGCGCATGGCGGCGCTGATGCCCGCGCCAGGCTGGCTCTTGATCGCCGCAGCGGGGTGCGCCCTGTGGTGCGCCGCAATCTATCGGTTCGCGCCGGGTTCGTCGCAAGCATTTGTCGCGCAATCGCTTCGCGACCTTGCGATTCTCGGCTGGCTCTCCGCGACCTTCTGGCCGGCGCGGGCGCCGATGACGGGACCGCTGAGGCTGATCTTCCGGATGCTGGTCGCGATCAGCGCGGTCACGCTTGTCGGCGGCATCGTCGCGCATTGGCGGGGCGGGGCGGCGGACGTCTTGCTCGTGCGCGCGCTCGGCGCGTCGGCGATGGTCGTCGCGACGGGCGGGCTGCTCGTCGTCGACGGCGCGGCGCGGCGTGCGAGCGCGGGGCTGCGGATGCCGGTGATGGCGGTGGCGGGCGGCTTCGCAATGCTGTGGGCCTATGAACTCAATGTCCAGTTGATCGGCGCCCTGACCGGCAAGCCGGCATCGACGCTGATCGACTTGTTGCCGGGCGTCGCGCTGATGATCCTGCCGACTTTCGCGTTGGCGGCGATGGATGTCGGGCGCGAGCGTATCCGTCTGTCGCGCACCGCGGCGATGCGAACGATGGTCCTGCTGGGGGCCGCGGCCTATCTGATCCTGATCGGGCTGGTGGGGGCGGTGGCCCGGATGATCGGCGGCGACTATGGCGAACTGGCCCAAGGCGCCTTCCTGATCGTCGCGCTCGGCGCCGGCGGCCTGCTGCTGCTGTCGGGGCGGACGCGGGCCTGGCTGTCGGTAATGGTTTCGAAACATATATTCGAGCATCGCTATGATTATCGGGCCGAATGGCTGCGCTTTACCGCGACGCTGGCGCAGGACGACGCCGGCGAAAGGCCGGAGGACGATCGGAATCTTCATCGCCGCGTCGCGAAGGCGCTCGCCGAACTGACGGGCAGCCCCGGCGCGCTGCTCCTGCTCCCCGATGCACAGGGGGCTTTTCGCGTCGCCGACCAATGGCATTGGTCGTCCGGGGTGGAGGAGCATGCGGCGCTGCCGCTGCGATCGTCGTTCATGCTCCAGGAAACGCGGCATATCGTCGATCTCGATGCCGAGCGGCGGGGGCATGGGCAAGGACCCGCGGCGCAGGATCTCGCAATCCCCGAATGGCTGCTGGCCGATCCGCGCGCGTGGGTGGTCGTCCCCTTGCTGCATTTCCAACGAATGATCGCGGTTGCGGTGCTCCACCGTCCGCCGGTGTCGCGTTCGCTCGACTGGGAAGACCTCGACGTCCTGCGGATCGCGGGGCAGCAGGCGGCAAGCTATCTTGCCGAATCGCAGAGCCAGGCTGCGCTGTCGGAGGCGAAGCGTTTCGACGAGTTCAATCGCCGCTTCGCCTTCATCATGCACGACATCAAGAATCTGGCGAGCCAGTTGTCGCTGCTCGCGCGCAATGCGGAACGCCATGCCGACAAGCCCGAGTTTCGCGCCGACATGGTGGAGACGCTGAAAATATCGGCGGGACGGCTGTCCGACCTGCTCGCCCGCCTCGCCCCGCGCGAGCGCCGCGCGGCGGATGCCGACCGGGTGCTGGTCGAGCCGGTGCTGCGCGACGTCGCGGCGGAAGTGCGGACGCGGCGCGCGCTGTTCGTCGGCTGTCAGGCGGGGCTGGCGGCGTGGGGCGACGCAGCGTCGATCCGCCAGATCGTCCAGCATCTCGTCGCCAACGCGCTCGACGCGTCGGCGCCCGATACGCCGGTTCAACTGATCGCGGTCGCCGAACAGGGGCGGGTGCGGATCGACGTGATCGATCAGGGCGCCGGGATGAGCCGCGCCTTCATTCGCGAGGAACTGTTCAAACCCTTTGTGTCGACGAAGGAAGGGGGCTTCGGGCTCGGCGCCTTCGAGGCGATGCAGCTTGCGCAGGCGATGGGCGGGGCGATCGACGTCGCGAGCGAGCCCGGCAAGGGCAGCGATTTCACGCTGTGGCTCCCGCTCGCCGACGCGCGTGTCGATGCGAGCACGGGCCAGCCGATAGGAAAAGTGGCATGAACGACGGTGGGAAGAACAGCCTGGGAGCCGGGCAACCGACATTGCTGGTGGTCGAGGACGAC
Source organism: Pseudomonadota bacterium (assembly GCA_023387085.1). Lineage (GTDB taxonomy): Bacteria > Pseudomonadota > Alphaproteobacteria > Sphingomonadales > Sphingomonadaceae > Sphingopyxis. Next base: position 4,416 of record JAEWIL010000190.1, read on the forward strand.
CCGGGGCTGCAGGCACAGCTCAAATGGGCCTATGACGATTATCGCGTGCTGATCGCGGGCGACCATGACAGCGCGATCGACCTGCTGCGCGCCGAGGAGCCCGCGGTGGTGACGCTCGACCTTGGCCTGCCCCCCGATCCCGACGGCACGCGCGAGGGGTTTCGGGTGCTGAAGGCGATTCTGGAAAACAAGCCCGATACCAAGGTCATCGTCGTGTCGGGCCATGGCGAACGTGCAAGCGCGCTCGCCGCGATCGCCAGCGGGGCGTGGGACTTTTACCAGAAGCCGATCGATATCGAGGAACTGGGGCTGATCGTTCGCCGTGCCTTCCATGTGCACGATCTCGAGGTGGAGAATGCCCGGCTCGCCAGTCAGGGCGCGAGCGACAATCGCGTGCTCGGTGGCATGATCACCGGCGCGCCCGAAATGCTGAAGGTCGCGCGGACGATCGAGCGCGTCGCCAACCTCGACGTGTCGGTGATGCTGCTCGGCGCGAGCGGCACGGGCAAGGAATTGCTCGCGCGCGGACTGCACGAGGCGAGTGGGCGGCGCGACGGCGCGTTTGTCGCGATCAACTGCGCCGCGATCCCCGAAAATCTGCTCGAAAGCGAGCTGTTCGGGCACGAGAAGGGGGCGTTCACCGGCGCGGTCAAGACGACCGAAGGCAAGATCGAGCTGGCGCACGGCGGCACCTTGTTCCTCGACGAAGTCGGCGACATTCCATTGCCGCTGCAGGTCAAGCTGCTGCGCTTTTTGCAGGAGCGCACGATCGAGCGGATCGGCGGGCGCAAGGCGATCGCAGTCGACACGCGAATCGTCTGCGCGACGCACCGCGACCTCGACGCGATGATTGCGGCGCAAAGCTTTCGCGACGATCTTTACTACCGGCTCGCCGAGATGGTGGTGAAGATCCCGTCGCTCGCCGAGCGCCCGGGCGACGCGGTGCTGCTCGCGCGGCATTTCCTGCATCACTATGCGCCGACGATGAACCCGGCGGTGCGCGGCTTTGCGCCCGACGCGCTGCAGGCGATCGACGAGGGGCGCTGGCCGGGCAATGTGCGCGAGCTCGAAAACCGCATCAAGCGCGCAGTGATCATGGCCGACGGCAAGCTGGTGATGCGCGGCGACCTGGACCTGGCGGCGGGCGAAGAGGAGGGCGGCGAGGATTATCTGAACCTGCGCGCCGCGCGCGAGGCGGCGGACCGCGTCGCGATCCGCCGCGCGATGACGCAGAGCGAGGGCAATATCTCGTCGGCGGCCAAGCTGCTGGGGATCAGCCGCCCGACGCTTTACGACCTGCTCAAGCAATATCGGATGCAGGCCTGAATGCGGCTGGCCCGGCCTTTGCTGGCTGCGATGATCGCGGCGATGGCGCTGGCCGGTTGCGACGGTGGGCGCCCGGCGGGGCCGCGCCAGCATTGGCAACAGCAGCGCGCCGCGTTGCAGAAGGCGGTCGCGGACGATCCCGCCGCGATCCGGCCGCGGGTCGAACTCGCGCGCGTGCAATTGTGGCTCGGCGACGGCGTCGGTGCCGAAGCGTCGGTCAAGGCGGCGCTCGCCGCCGGCGCCAACGACGACTATCTTCGCCCGCTGCTCGCGCGCGCCTATGCGTTGCAGGGCGAAGGCAACCGGGCGCTCCAGACGCTCGACGGAGGGCCGATCGCGCCCGAGATGATCGGCGAGGCGGCATGGGTCGCGGGCGACGTCCATCTGGACAACGGCGATCTCGATGCCGCGCGCGACGCCTATGATCGCGCGGTGCGCGAACGGCCCCGCGATTCGCGGCTTTGGGTCGATGTCGCGCGCTTCCGCGACGCCAATGCCGACACGCTCGGCGCGCGCGATGCGGTCGACTATGCCATCGAACTGGATGGCACGAACAGCGCCGCGCTGGCGTACAAGGCGAACCTCGTCTGCACGCAGCAGGGACTGTCGGCATCGCTCGACTGGTACGACAAGGCGCTGGCGGCCGATCCCGACAACGCCGGCGCGCTGATCGATCAGGCGGCAACGCTCGGCGATCTTGGCCGCTACAAGGATATGCTTGCGGCGCTACGCCGCGCGGTGGCAATCGCTCCGCGCGACCCGCGCCCCTATTATCTCCAGGCGGTGCTGGCGGCGCGCGCCGGTAGATATGCGCTCGCGCGTAGCCTTCTCCAGCGCACGCGCGGCGAACTCGACGACCAGCCGGGCTTCATGCTGCTCAGCGCGGTGGTCGAGCTCGAACTGGGCGGCGAGGCGGTCGCGGCGAGCTGGGCCGAGCGACTGCTCGCGGAGCAGCCGCATAACTTTACCGCGCGTCACCTTCTCGCCGCCGCCAATTGGGCCGACGGCGACGCCGACGGTGCGGCGGAGGCGCTTGCGCCCATCGTCGATCGCCCCGATGCCGACAGCTGGTCGCTATTGCTCGCGGCGCGCGTCGCGGCCGAACTCGGCCATCGCGGTGAGTCCGGCGGTTACCAGGCGCGCGCTGCGGCGCTGGCGCCCGGCGAGGCGACACCCTTTGCGACAGGCGACAGCTATGGTCTGCTCGCCAGCGAAGCCGACGCCAGTCCGCTCGACCCGTCGAAGGCGATTCCCGCGATCTCGGCCGATATGGCGAACGGCAACCATGTCAGCGCGATCACGCGTGCCGAGCGGTTGCGCGATGCGAATCGCGGTGTCGCCGACGCGCATATCCTGCTCGGCGATGCGGCGCTGGGGGGCGGGCGATACGATCTTGCCGTCCGCTCCTATCGCGCTGCGCGCGATCTCGACGCGGGCGAGCGAACGACGCTTCGTCTGGCCAATGCGCTGTTTCGTGCCGGCGATATCGCGGGATCGGGGGCGGCGATCCTGGCGCTGCGCGACAGCCAGCCGTCGAGCATCGCCGCCGACCGGCTCGCCGGGCACCTTGCGATGGACATCGAACGCTGGGATCGGGCGATCGCCCATTTCGAACGGGCGCGGCGCCGGATCGGCAATCGCGACGTCGTGCTGCTGCGCGATCTGGCGCGGGCCTATGCCGCTAAGGGCGACGCGGACCGCGCGGTGCCGTTGATCGCAATGGCGTATCGCTTGCAACCGCTCAACGCCGATATCATGCTGTTTTACGCCGACCTGCTCAACCAGCGCGGGAACAGGCAGGCGGCCGAGGATCTGCGGGATAAGGCGACACAGATCGGGCGGTAGGGGCAGGGTCCGGAGGCGACCGGTTGCAGCCGTTCCTCGCGAATGGCACGCTGAATGGATGAGTCGCAGAACCCCAATCAGATTTGCTGTCAAGCCCGAGAGCGAGATGGAAGCAGTTGCTTATGTCCGCGAACGAGGATTTGAACCCGCCGGGATTGAGCATGACGAACATGGCTTTGTGTACTTGGTGTTTTCTCCGCTATCGGACAGCCAATGCAGCATGTTGGCGCAGGCGCTGCCAACCCATCTAAGTGCGAAGATTGGCTTGGCGATAAATGCCGCGCCACCATTCATCGTCACCGCGGACTTAATCCGGGGTCCCGCTTGAGATCGCGGCCCATTCGTTCGTCACAAAGCTGGATCCCGGCTCAAGCCCGGGACGACGGAAGTGGGGATGCGCAACGTCCGCTCCCAACCCCTAAGCATTCGGATTGTCAGGCTTCGGTCAAATCCAGCAGGGTCCGCGCGTCAAGGCCGATCCGGCGCATCTGCTGTGCGATCGGGGGCCAGACATTCGAGAGGAAATCCGCCCGCATCAGATCGCGCAGGCGATCGGTCGCGCCTTCGGCGACGAACATGCCGACCCCGCGCTTCACCGTGACCAGTCCCTCGTCCTGAAAGGTCTGATAGGCCTTGGCGACCGTGAGCGGATTGGCGCCTTCCTCGGCCGCGAGCGATCGGACCGACGGAAGCATGTCGCCGTCGCGATAGGTGCCGTCGAGGATGGCGTTGGCGATCACATCGCGCAAACGCTGATACACGGGTTTAGTCTGATCGAGCATGCCGCTTTAATGCCATAAGACAGCAGCACAGTCAAATCAGGAAATTAGCGAAATACAAAGGTCGCTGTAATTAAATTGCCCAATCGCTGACAACCTCGGCATATTCAGGCCGTGGCCGCTCGGAGAGTTCTGCCCCTGCGGTGCCGAGGAAGAAATAGCCGACGATCGTGTCGCCATCGCGCGCGCCAAAGGCTTTCGCGACGGCGGGGCTGTAGGCCGCCCAGCCCGTGAGCCAGCTGCCGACGAAGCCGTGCGCATGCGCGGCATGGAGAAGGTTCATCCCGACGGCGCCGGCCGACATCTGCTGTTCCCAGACCGGAATCTTGCTGTCCCTGACAGGAGCCGAGATCAGCACGAGCAATGTCGGCGCCTGATGCGCGAACTGGTCGAGCGCCGACAGGTCCATTCCCGCTGCGCCGGGATTGTCCGCAATCCACGCCTCTTTCAGCAGCGTCGCGAAAGCATCGCGCTGGTCGGCAGCGACGGTGACGATCCGCCACGGTGCGAGTTTGCCGTGGTCCGGGGTTCGCAGCGACAGCGCGATGATATCGCGAAGCTGAGCGGCGTCAGGGCCGGGCGCGACCATGTCGCGCGCCTTGCCCGAGCGGCGGGTGGCAAGATGCGAGCGAAGCGAAGAGATGTCGTTGAACATGGCCGCCATGTGGGCGTAATCCTGCATTTGCGCAAGTGTTGCGAGCCATTCGCAATAAATTTCGGGCGTGCGTGAGTTGGTTTCACGCGCAATTAGATTCTTCCCTTGCGCAATTTTCGCGTTAGGTTGGTCTATTCGCGCGGCGGGAGGCCGCGACAAAATCATCCTAAAAAGGGACGCGACATAATGAAAGACATGGCCTTGTGGAACGAGGGGGACTGGATCGCGGTCATCGCGCTGGTCGTTCTCGGTGTCTTCCTGAGCATCGGTGCCTTGATTGCCGGCAGCAAGAAGCCCGAGTTCGCCGGACATCCCAAGGGCCTCTACATGCTCTTCTTTGCCGAAATGTGGGAGCGTTTCTCCTATTACGGCATGCGCGCCCTGCTGATCTTTTATCTGACGCAGCACTGGCTGTTCTCGGACGGCAAGGCAAACCTGATTTACGGCGCCTATACCGCGCTCGTATACATCACCCCGGTCCTCGGCGGTTATCTGGCCGACCGTTATCTCGGACAACGCAAGGCGGTTCTGTTCGGCGGCGTACTGCTCGCACTCGGTCATCTGTTCATGGCGGTCGAGGGTGATCATGGCATTGCCGACGCCGCGACCAAGCAGGCCGAAGGGGCGATCAATGTCTTCTGGCTCGCGCTCGCGCTGATCATCGTCGGTTCGGGCTTCCTCAAGGCAAATATCTCGGTGATGGTCGGGCAGCTCTATCGCCTGACCGATATCCGCCGCGATGCGGCCTATACGATCTTTTACATGGGCATTAACGTCGGCGCCGCGCTCGGCACGATCCTCGTCGGCTATCTCGGGCAGAAGATCGGCTGGTCCTATGGCTTCGGCCTTGCCGGTATCGGCATGGTCGCCGGGCTGATCGTTTTCGTGCTGGGCAAAAAGGTGCTGCTGGGCGCCGGGGAAGCCCCCGCTCCGTTGCCGAGGGCCAAGGAATGGACGATCTATGGGATCGGCGTGGCGGCGGTCGCGGTCATGTGGGCACTCGTGCAATATCAGGACGTCATTCAGACGCTGTTGATCGTCTCGGGCCTCGCGCTGCTCGGCTATGTTCTTTATGAAAGTTTCAAGCTGCCGAAGGAGCCGCGCGAGCGCATGTTCGCCATCCTGTTCCTGATCGCGCTGAATCCGCTTTTCTGGGGTTTGTTCGAACAGGCGGGCGGCAGCTTCAACCTCTACACCGACCGCTATGTCGACAAGGGCGGTGTCCCGGCGTCGGTTTTCCAGTCGATCAACCCGATCTATATCATCCTCTTTGCCCCGGTCTTTGCGGCCCTGTGGCAGTGGCTCGGCAAGCGGGGGCTGGAGCCGTCGGCACCGGCAAAATTCGCCCTCGCGCTGGCGCAAGTGGGGCTTGGCTTCCTCGTCTTCGTATGGGGCGCGAACAGTGTCGGGCCCGAAGTCGCGACGCCCGTGCTTTTCGTTTTCCTGCTCTATCTTCTCCATACGACGGGCGAGCTTTGCCTGTCGCCCGTGGGGCTCAGCGCGATGAACCGGCTGGCGCCGAGCTTTCTCGCGTCGCTGATCATGGGCGCCTGGTTCTACATGACCGCGGTCGGCAATTTCGTCGCGGGCAAGATCGGCGAGGCGACCGGCGGCGAGAGTGGCGACATGACCAAGGAGGCTACGCTCGGCATCTATTGGGAAATCGGCCTGATCACGATCGGCGTCAGCATCGTCGTGCTGGCGCTGTCGCCGATCGTCAAGAAGTGGATGCACCTCGATACGCTTCGCGACCGCGACGATGCCGTCGCCGGCGAACGCGAGATCGGCGAGCCGCAGGCGGCCGGAACCCATCCCGAACCCAAGGGGGCGTAACTTATGGTCAGGGGCGTGAAGGGCAGCGTGCTGGCTGCGGTGGCGATGGCGCTCGTCGGCTGTGCGGCGACGAACGACGCGCCGGCGTCGGCGGGCGACAAGCCAGCGGCGACGGCATCCGCCGACAAGTCGGCGAAGGTCAACAAGGATCCCTATCCCTCGACCTACAAGGGATATCCGACGCGGCTGACGGTGGTGAAGAATGTCACCATCTTCGACGGCGAGGGCGGGCGGATCGACAATGGCGCGGTCGTCCTGTCGAGCGGCAAGATCGTGTCGGTTGGCGGTGCCGACATGGACCTGCCAACCGATGCCGATGTCTATGACGGCACGGGCAAATATCTGACCCCGGGCGTGATCGACATCCACAGCCACCTGGGCGACTATCCGTCGCCGGGCGTCGAGGGGCTGTCGGACGGCAATGAAGCGACGGGGCCGGTCACCGCCGAGGTGTGGGCCGAGCATAGCGTCTGGCCGCAGGATCCGGGATTTACCCGCGCGCTGGCCAATGGCGGCATCACGACACTCCAAATCCTGCCGGGTAGCGCCAATTTGATGGGCGGCCGTTCGGTCGTGCTCAAGAATGTGCCGGCGCGCACGGTTCAGGGCATGAAATTTCCGGGCGCGCCCTATGGCCTCAAGATGGCGTGCGGCGAGAATCCGAAGCGCGTCTATGGCGCCAAGGGGCGGATGCCGTCGACCCGCATGGGCAATATGGCGGTCGACCGCCAGACCTGGGCGAAGGCGGCGGCGTACAAGAAGAAACTCGACGAGGGCAAAGCCGTCGAGCGCGACCTTGCGATGGAGACGCTGGCGGGCGTGCTGTCGGGCGAAATCCTGATCCAGAACCACTGCTACCGCGCGGACGAGATGGCGCAGGTCATCGATATGAGCCACGAGTTCGGCTACAAGGTTTCGGCCTTCCACCACGCGGTCGAGGCGTACAAGATCGCCGATCTGCTGAAGAGGGAAGGGATTTGCGCTGCGATGTGGGCCGACTGGTGGGGCTTCAAGATGGAAGCCTATGACAGCGTGCCCGAGAATATCGCGCTGATGTACAAGGAAGGCGCGTGCACGATCGTCCATTCGGACGACGCGAACCAGATCCAGCGCCTCAACCAGGAAGCCGCCAAGGCGCTGGCTGCGGGCCGCCGGATGGGGATGCAGATCAGCGACGAGCAGGCGTGGACCTGGCTCGGCATCAACCCCGCGAAGGCGATCGGGCTCGCCGACAAGATCGGCAGCCTCAAGCCCGGAAAGATGGCCGACGTCGTGCTGTGGAACGGCAATCCGTTCAGCGTCTATACGCGGCCGGACAAGGTCTGGATCGACGGCGCGCTGATGTTCGATGCCAGCGATCCGAAACGCAGGCCGGTGACCGACTTCGAACTGGGCCAGCCGGGCGAAGGGGACGTGAAATGATCCGCGCGCTTCTTCTCTCCGCTGTGGCTCTGGTCGCCGCTCCCGTGGCCGCGCAGGATGTCGCGATCACCAATGCCAAGCTCGTCATCGGCGACGGCAGCGCGCCGATCGAGGGCGGCACCGTCGTCGTGCGCGGCGGCAAGGTCGTCGCCGCGGGGCGCGGGATTGCGATCCCGGCCGGGGTCGAACGCGTCGACGCAGAGGGCCGATATGTGACGCCCGGCATCGTCGCCGCGTTCAGCCGCGTCGGGCTGGTCGAGGTCGATGCGGTGGCGGGCAGCAACGACCGGTCGGCGAGCCGGTCGCGCTTCTCGGCGGGGCTCGACATCGCGCCTGCGCTCAATCCGATGGGATCGCCGATCGCGGTGAACCGAGCCGCGGGCGTCACCCGCGCAATCGTCGCGCCGGCGTCGAGCAGCAATTTGTTCGCGGGGCAGGGCGCCGTCGTCGATCTGGCCGACGATATGGACATGGTGACGAAGCCGCGCGCGCTGCAGTTCGTGGCGTTCGGCGAGGACGGGTCGGCGAAGGCGGGCGGCAGCCGCGCCGCGACCTTTCTGCTGTTTCGCGAGCAATTGCTCGCCGCGCGCAGCTATGCGCGTGGCTCCGCGACGCTGGCCGAATGGGGCAATGACGCGATGATCCAGCGCGCCGATGCCGAGGCTCTGGTGCAGGTGATCAACGGCACGACGCCCTTGTTCATCCGCGTCGACCGCGCCGCCGACATCGTGAATGTACTGAAGCTCCGGACCGAATTCCCGACGCTGAAGCTCGTGCTTGTCGGGGCGACCGAAGGCTGGCTCGTCGCGCGCGAGATCGCGGCGGCAAAGGTTCCGGTGATCGTCTCGCCGCTCAGCGACCTGCCCGACAGTTTCGAGCGGCTGGGCGCGACGCAGTCGAACGCGGGGCGGATGAAGGCGGTGGGCATCGACGTGTCGGTCGGCGTGTTCGACGACGATGATGCGCACAAGATGGGCTATACCACGCAATATGCGGGCAATCTGGTCGGTCTGGCGAAGCTGCCCGGCGCGAGCGGGCTGACGTGGGATCAGGCGTTCGCGTCGATCACAAGCGCGCCCGCGCGCGCGGTCGGCATGGAAGGCAACATCGGGTCGCTGAAGGCCGGCCGGGTCGGCGACGTGGTGATATGGGACAAGGATCCGCTCGAACTCGGCAGCCGTCCCACCGCCGTGTGGATCGACGGCAAGCGCCAGTCGCTCGTGACACGGCAGGATCGCCTGCGCGATCGGTATCTGACGCCGACCGAAGGGGCCTTGCCGAAGGCTTACGATCGGTGATTATAGCTGATGACAGCGTTGGTTTTTCCAATTTCGTCATTCCGGTGAAGGCCGGCCTCCTGACCTGGTGATAGCGGTCGGGTGAGATCCCGGCCTGCGCCGGGATGACAAGAAATGGAGGGCGGCGCTGAAAGGGGAGGACGCCGATGCAGCCCATTTCGCTTCTGATCGCGACCGGCATTCTGTTCGTCGGGACGCATTTCGCGCTGTCGCATCCGCTGCGCGACGGGCTGGCGGCACGGCTCGGCGAGCGGGGGTTCCAGATCGTCTATTCGGTCGTTGCGCTCGCGACCTTCGTCATGATGGTGCAGGCGTTTCGCGGCCTGCCGCCCGAACCGCCGCTGTGGGCGGTCGACGATCTGCTATGGGCGTTGGCGTCGCTGCTCGTGCTGTTCGCGAGCATCTTGTTCATGGGATCGCTGATCGGCAATCCGGCGCTTCCAGCACCGGGCGCGGCAGCGGCGGCGCAAGGCGCGCCGCGCGGGGTGTTCGCGATCACGCGCCATCCGATGATGTGGGGTTTCGCGCTCTGGGCGCTCGCACATGCGCTGGTAGTGCCGACGCCGGGGCAGATCGTCCTGTCGGCGATCATCGCCTTCCTCGCGCTCGTCGGATCGGCGGGGCAGGATGCGAAGAAGTCGCGGCTGATGGGCGATGCATGGCGGCACTGGGCGGCGCGGACGAGCTTCGTCCCCTTCGCGCGGCAGGTCGCGGGGGTGACGCCATGGGGCGACACGATCCCGCGCGGCCATGCGCTGGCCGGCGGTGTCGTCCTGTGGCTCGCCGCGACATGGGCGCACGGCGCGCTTGGCTTTATGGTTGCGGGGATATGGCGCTGGGTGGGATAGGGCGCCGATGAACCGCGAAGAAAAAATCTCCGACCTGTCGCTGCGGCTGCTCGGCCGCGCCTATGACCAGCTTGACGAGGGCGAGCAGCGCGTCGTTCGCGCGATCGCCGAACATTCGCCGACAAGCCGCCCCGCCGGCAGCGACGATGACGACGACGATCCGAGGCAGGCAAGTTTCGGCGAGCGGCTGGCCGACCGGGTCGCGGCGATCGGCGGGTCGTGGGCGTTTATCATCGGCTTCGCGATCGTGCTGTTCGTATGGATGCTGATCAATTCGAAGGCGCTTCAAGGGCTGGGGCTAAGCTTCGATCCCTTTCCCTTCATCTTCCTCAATTTGATGCTGTCGATGCTCGCGGCGATCCAGGCGCCGGTGATCATGATGAGCCAGAACCGGCAGGCGGCTAAGGACCGGCTTACCGAGAAGCTCGACTATGAGATCAATCTGCGCGCTGAGCTGGAGATCATGCGGCTGCACGAGAAGCTGGATCAGTTGCGATTTCACGAGCTGCGCGAAAAGGTGGACGAGCTGTGCGAGCGGTCGGACCAAAGGGAGAAGTGATGTTTCGGCTCAGCGACGAAACATTCGAAGTATGCAGAACAGATCACCGAACATTAGACCTGTGGCTATTACTAGGCCAACGGCAAAATTATCAATGATCATTGATACGTAGATAACTCCGATAGCAAGGATCGCCAATCCCACACCAGTCGCGTGCATCTTTCCAAGCAATAACGAATTGTCGTCCAGAAAGCCGATGGAGCCGGCTCGCCCTGTTATCAGAGATAGCCCGTTGATCGCACCGAGATGATAAACGGTGATTCCGCAAATGATCTCTGCCAAACTCAATTTATGCATCTAGATTCACAGTCGATATTGAAGGCATGGCCCCCGGAACAAGTCCGGGGTGACGACATGTGGGACGGTCCTACAGCCGCACCATCCGCATGCCCTGTTCGCCATAGCGCGGACCATTCGTACCGCCCACCGGTGCGGCAGCTTCGATTGCGGCGAGGTCGTCGGCGGTGAGCGTGACGTCGGCTGCGCCGACGCTGTCTTCCATTGTCGCGCGGCGCTTTGTGCCGGGGATCGGGACGATGTCGTCGCCCTGCGCGAGCAGCCATGCGAGCGCGACCTGCGCGTTCGACACGCCATGTTTCGCCGCGACGCCGGCGATCGCATCGACAATCGCGAGGTTGGCGGGCAGGTTCTCGTCCGAATAGCGTGGATCGTTGCGGCGCCAGTCATGTTCGGGAAGTTCGTCGCGGCTGCGCACGGCGCCCGCGAGGAAGCCGCGGCCGAGCGGCGAATAGGGGACGAAACCGATGTCATGCTCGCGGCACACAGGCAGGATTTCGGCCTCCACCTCGCGTTCCCAGATCGAATATTCGCTTTGCAAGGCGGCGATCGGCGCGGCCTTGGCGGCGCGGCGCAGCGTTTCGGGGCCAGCCTCGGACAGCGCGATGTGGCGAACCTTTCCTTCCTTCACCAGCTCCATCATCCCGCCGACGGTTTCCTCGATCGGCACCGAGGGGTCGACGCGGTGCTGGTAGAAGAGATCGATCGTGTCGATGCCGAGCCGCTGGAGCGAGCCTTCGCACGCGGCGCGCGCGTTCGCGGGCGAACCATCGACGCCGACGATCTGCTTCCCCTCGAACCTGAAGCCGAATTTGGTCGCGATGACGAGGCCGTCGCGCTTGCCCCTGATCGCCTCGCCGAGCAGTTCCTCGTTGCTGAACGGGCCATAGATTTGCGCGGTATCGAAAAAGGTGACGCCGAGGTCGATTGCGCGATGAATCGTCCGCGTCGATTCGTCGAGGTCGGCGGCTTCGCCATAGAGGATGTTGCCGCCCTTGATCATCGGCATGCAGCCGATGCCGATCGCGGAGACTTTCAGGCCCTGGCCGAGGGTGCGATATTTCATGGCGCTTCTCCTGCTGTGTCGTCCCCGACTCCATCGGCGGCGAATTTGGTGGCGGCGACGTCGGCTATAACATTGCCGATCGTTCGGAAAATGTCGGGGAAGGTCTCCACCGCGACGAGCAGCCCCAGCGGTGCGACGGGCACCCCCATCGCGATCGCGATCGGCGCGATCGAGGTAACGAAGCTGATCGATCCGGGCAGGCTGACCGAGCTCAGCGCCGCCGCGAGCGCGACTCCCAGGCCGACCGCCATTGCCCATGGCGAGAGCTCGATCTTGAACAGCCAGGCGACATAGACGACGACCGCCAGGTTCATGGCGGGGCTGGTGAAGCGGAAGAGCGCGACCGCGAGCGGCAGGACGATATCGGCCTTTTTCGGATCGACCCCGAGATCGGCGGTCGTGCGCAACATGGCGGGGAGGCTGGCGAGCGAGCTTTGCGTGCTGAGCGCGACCGCGAAGGTCGGCGTCATCGCGCGGAAGAAACGCGGTGCGGGGATGCGGACGACGAAGATCGCGAGCAGGAGCGCGAGGATGACGGTGCCGGTGCCGATCGCCGAAAGCATCAGGACATAGTGCAGCAGTCCGCCGAACGCCGAGACGCCCGCCTTGACTGCAAGCGCATAGCCCAGCGCAAAGACACCGATCGGCGCGAGCGCGAGAACCCAGCCGATGACGACGAGCATCGCGTCGGCGAGCGCCTTGAACAGGCCCGACAGCGTCGCGCGCTCGGCCGCCCCGATCCGCGTGATTGCGAAAGCGAAGATCGTGGTGAAGACGATCAGCGGCAGAATGGCGGTGTCCGCCGCGGCAGCGATCGGGTTCGTCGGGATGAGCGAGAGGAGGAAATCGGCGAAGCTCGGCGAGGCGGCGGTGTCGGCGGCGGTCCCTCCCAGGCCGTGGCGCAGCGCGTCGGCCGCCGAGGGCGACAAGGGAAACAGCGTCAGGAGAAGCGGCAGCAGCAGCAATGTCATCAGTCCGGCGACAAGGTTGGCGCCGATGAAGGTCACGACCGCCCGTCCGGCCAGCTTTCCGGCGCGCGCCGCATCGGCCGTCGCGGTGATGCCGGTGACAAGGAGCGCGACGACGAGCGGCACGATCGTCATTTTGAGCGCGTTGAGCCACAAGGTGCCGACCGGTTCGATCCAGGGCAGCGAGGCCGTGCCGGCATCGGAGGACAGCGTTTCGATCCCGATCCCGAGCAGCATGCCGGCGACGAGCGCCGAAAGGATGATCCATGCCGATTTCAAGTTCAAATCCCCCAAAGGAACAGAGCCCAGCTTGCCAAGCAAAAACGGGTGACCTAGGGCCGTCCGGTGTGCCGGGTAGGCTCTTGTCCAGCACCCCGGATTAGGTAGCAGAGGTGCCATGCGCAAGTTTTTCGGAACCGACGGGATTCGCGGACTGACCAATCAGGTCCCGATGACCGCCGAGGTCGCGATGCGCGTCGGGATGGCGGCGGGCGCGCACTTTCTGCGCGGCGACCACAAGCACCGCGTCGTGATCGGCAAGGACACCCGGCTCTCTGGCTATATGCTGGAAAATGCGCTGGTCGCGGGCTTTACCAGCGTGGGCATGGACGTGGTTCAGGTCGGGCCGATGCCGACGCCGGCGGTGGCGATGCTGACGCGGTCGATGCGCGCCGATCTGGGCGTGATGATTTCGGCGAGCCACAATCCTTTCCTCGACAACGGCATCAAGCTGTTCGGCCCCGACGGATACAAGCTCTCGGACGAGGACGAGGCGCAGATCGAACGGCTGCTGACCGAAGATCCCAGGCTGGCGGCGCCGACGCATATCGGCCGTGCGAAGCGGATCGAGGATGCGCGCGGGCGCTATATCCACGCAGTCAAGCAGAGCCTGCCCGAATCGGTGCGGCTCGACGGACTGAAGATCGCGCTCGATTGCGCGAATGGTGCGGCGTACAACAGCGCGCCGACGGTGTTCTGGGAGCTCGGCGCCGACGTGGTCGCGCTCGGGGTTGCGCCGAACGGGACCAACATCAACGACAAATGCGGGTCGACCTCCCCCGGGCTGCTTCAGGAAACCGTCGTCGCCAGCGGCGCCGACATCGGGATCGCGCTGGATGGCGACGCCGACCGGTTGATCGTCGTCGACGAAAAGGGCAATGTCGTCGATGGCGACCAGATCATGGGCCTGATCGGCGCGAGCTGGGCGCGGCAGGGACGGTTGAAAGGCGGCGGGGTGGTTGCGACGGTGATGTCGAACCTCGGCCTCGAACGCTTCCTCGAAGGCGAGGGGCTGCGGCTCGAGCGCACCAAGGTCGGCGATCGCTATGTCCTCGAACGCATGAAATCGGGCGGCTTCAACGTCGGCGGCGAGCAGTCGGGCCATATGATCCTGTCGGACCATGCGACGACCGGCGACGGCACGCTCGCCGCGCTGCAGGTGCTCGCCGAACTGGTGACGGCGGAGCGGCCCGCGAGCGAATTGCTGCACCAGTTCGACCCCGTGCCGCAGCTTTTGAAGAATGTCCGCTTTTCGGGCGGCAAGCCGCTCGACGACGCGACCGTGCAGGGCGCGATTGCCGAAGGCGAAGCTGCGCTGAACGGGCGCGGGCGCCTGGTCATCCGGGCTTCGGGCACCGAACCTCTCATCCGCGTCATGGCCGAGGGCGATGACGCATCCCAGGTAGAAAACGTCGTGGACAGCATCTGCGACGCGGTCAGAAAGGCAGTAAGCTAATGTTGGAAATGCGACCCGATTGCGAAAAATGCGGCCGCGACCTGCCCGCCGATCTCCATGGCGCCTTCATCTGCTCGATGGAGTGCACCTTTTGCGCAAATTGCGCCGACAAGCTCGACGAGCTCTGTCCCAATTGCGGCGGCGACCTGCTCGACCGGCCGCTGCGCGAAGGCGCCATCCTTGCTAAATATCCGGCTTCGACGGAGCGGAAGTTCAAGGGGTGACAGCGCGCGTCCTGATAATCGCCGGTTCCGATAGCGGGGGCGGCGCGGGGATCCAGGCCGACATCAAGGCGGTGACGATGCTCGGCGGTCACGCGATGACCGCGATCACGGCGATCACGGCCCAGAATACGCTGGGCGTGCAGGGCGTCCATGCGATCCCGACCGCCATGGTGCTGGCGCAGATCGACAGCGTTGCATCGGACATCGGCGTCGATGCGGTCAAGATCGGCATGATCGGCAGCGCCGAGACCGCCGCCGCGCTGGCCGAACGGCTCTCGCGGCCCGACCTCGCGCAGGCGGCGGTCGTGTTCGATCCCGTGATGATCGCGACGAGCGGATCGGTGCTCGCCGACGAGCCTACGATCGCGGCGTTCAAGGCCTTGCTCGACCGCGCGATGGTTGCGACGCCCAACCTGCCCGAACTCGACGCGCTCGGCGGCGAGGAGGCGGTGCTTGCGCATGGCTGCTCGCTCCTTGTGAAGGGCGGCCATGCCGAGGGCGCAACGGTGATCGACCGGTTGCTCGAAGCCGGCGAGGGCGAAGTTGCGCGCTGGGAAGCGCCGCGGATCGAAACGAAGCACAGCCACGGCACCGGCTGTACGCTTGCCAGCGCGATCGCGTGCGGTCTGTCGCAAGGCATGCCACTGGAGCCGGCGATCGCGCGCGCGCGCGATTTCGTGCGGCTGGCGCTGCTGGGCGCGCCGGGGCTGGGGCAGGGCCACGGACCGATGGGACAACAGTTCGTTCGCAATGACGGGCTGTTCACCGGACCCGCGCTCAACCAGGTCACTCTGCCCGCAACCGATTATGCGGTCTCGGTAGCGTTTTACAAACAGATGGGGCTGACGCAGATCGTCGACAGTCCGGGCAATGGTTACGCCCGCTTCGAGGCCGCGAACGGGGTTACGCTGTCGATCCATGTCGGCGATGGCGACGCGGGCGGGGCAATCGCCTATCTGGAGAGCGGGGCGCTCGATGCGTGGGTTGCGTATCTCGCGCGCCGCGGTGTTCAGTTCTCGCAGATGCCGAAGGACGAAGAGTGGGGCTGGCGCGAGGCGCGGCTGACCGATCCCGCCGGCAATCGGCTGTGCCTGTATCAGGCGGCCGAATATCGGAGATATCCGCCGTGGCGCATCTGACGATCGTCGGCGTCGACGAGGCCGGGCGCGGGCCGCTCGCGGGGCCGGTCGTCGCGGCCGCGGTGCTGCTCTGCGAGGGTGGCATTGCGGGGCTCGACGACAGCAAGAAACTGACGGCGAAACGGCGTGGCGAGCTGGAGATCGAGATCAAGGCGCGCTGCCGCTGGGCGGTCGGCGAGGCGAGCGTCGCCGAGATCGACCGCATCAACATATTGCAGGCGACCTTCCTCGCGATGACGCGCGCGGTCGAGGCACTGGGGTTCGAGCCGCACGAGGTGCTGGTCGACGGCAACCGGCTGCCCAAATGGCGTTACACCGCGCGCGCGATCGTTGGCGGCGATGCGCTGCATCCGAGCATTTCGGCGGCGAGCATCCTTGCGAAGGAGCATCGCGACCGCTTCATGGTCGCCGCGGCGCGCGAGCATCCCGGCTTTGGCTGGGAGACCAACATGGGCTATGGGACGCCGGAGCATCTGACGGCGCTGCGCACACACGGCCCGACGCCGCACCACCGCGCAAGTTTTGCGCCGGTCGCGCAGCTGATGCTGATCTGACAGGAGAAGGCGATGCGCAGCGGATTCACGGCCAATGACGTTGCGATCCAGACCGGGCGGCGCTTCCTCGTCACCGGCGCCAATGCCGGCATCGGTTTCGAGGTGGCAAAGGTGCTGGCGGCGCGCGGTGCGCATGTCGTTCTCGCGTGCCGCGATGCGGAACGTGCCGAGACGGCGATGCAGCGGATCGTCGACGAATTCCCCGCCGCCGACCTGTCGTTCCAGCCGCTCGACCTTGCCGATCTCGATCAGCTGCGGGCGGCGGCGAGGGCCGTGCTCGCCGGACCGCGCCTCGACGTCCTCGTCAACAACGCAGGCGTCATGATCCCGCCGCGAACGCTGACGAAGCAGGGCTATGAACTGCAATTCGGGGTGAACCACCTCGGCACTTTTGCCTTCACGGGGTTGATCCACGGCCATGTCGACGACCGGATCGTCGTGACCGGCAGCATCGCCCACAAGGGCGGGACTATGGATTACAGTGACATTGGTGCGAACCGCAGCTATCATAACTGGCACCGCTACCAGACGAGCAAGCTCGCGAACCTGCTCTTCATGTTCGAGCTCGACCGGCGGCTGAGCGCGTCGGGCCGCGCGACGCAGGCGATCGGGTGCCATCCGGGAGTCGCGCTCACCGAGCTGACCCGCCATCTGCCGTTCCCGCTCCGCACCATGACGCCCCTCGCGACGCCCTTTTTCAACAGCGCGGCGCAGGGCGCGTGGCCGACGCTGCAAGCCGCCACGGGCGCCAATGTCCAGGGCGGCGACTATCTGGGGCCGCAGGGGCTCGGCGAGATATCGGGACGTTCGGGCCCGGCGCGCGCGACCGGGACGGCCCGCGATCCGAAGCTCGGCCGCGAGCTGTGGCGACGGTCGGTCGAACTGACCGGAGTGGATCCGGGGCTTTAGGGAGCGAGCGATGACGCAGAATGTGATGGGCGAGGGGCCGCTCCACGGCGCCGCAGGGCGTCTGATCGACCCGGGCTATGCGACCCGCGAGGTCCGGCGATACGACCGCGCGGCGATCGCCGCCGATCCGGCCCGGATCAAGGAATGGGATTATTATTGCGTACTCGATCATGATTTCGGGCTCGCGCTCACCGTTGCGGACAACGGCTATGTCGGCTTTCTCGGCGTGTCGTGGATGGATTTGCGCGGGCGTAGCTTCGTCAATCATGGCGCGGTGGTCGCCGAACCGATGGGGCGGATGGCGCTGCCGCCGAGCGCCGACGATGGCGATATCGTCCAGGCGCAGGACGGTCTCGAACTCGCGTTCCGTCACGAGCCCGGGGGACGACGGCTGACGGTCCACGCCCCCGGCTTCGACGAAGGGCGCGGTCTGTCGGGCGAAATCTGGCTCGACCAGCCGCCCATGGACCGGGTGGTGATCGCGACGCCCTTCGCCGACGATCCGCATGCCTTCTATTACAATCAGAAGATCAATTGCATGCCGGCGCAAGGGGAAGTGAAGATCGGTCAGGAAGCTTATGATTTTAGACCCGAAAAAGCCTTTGCGGTGCTCGACTGGGGGCGGGGCGTCTGGACGTATGACAATGTCTGGTACTGGGGATCGGCATCGGGGCTGGTCGATGGCCGTCCGTTCGGTTTCAACATTGGCTACGGCTTCGGCGACACCTCGGCAGCGAGCGAGAATATGCTGTTCGTCGACGGCCGCGCGCACAAGCTCGACCAAGTGAAGTTCCACATGCCGGAGGGGGCGCCCGACGGTGGCCCGTGGCGCTTCACGAGCAACGACGGGCGCTTCGAGATGGATTTCGCGCCCGCCGTCAACCGCTGGGCAAAGGTCGATGCCGGGATGGTCAAGACCGAACAGGATCAGGTCTTCGGCTATTTCGCGGGCCGGGTGATCCTCGACGACGGAACCGCGCTGACCGTCCGTGACCTGCCGGGCTTTGCCGAGAAGGTCTGGAACCGCTGGTAGGGGTTCATGCGAAATTTTTTTCGCATGTGAGTCCGCTGGGCCACACCACCAGTGGTTGAGTCCACGCGTCGCGCCGGACTCCATATCGTGTGTCAGACTCCTTTCGTTCTCCTCCCGTTAACCATTTGGAGAGGCGGAATCCCTAGAATCCCGGGCTTGACGGCGGACTCTGCCGGACTCATCAGGGCCTTCTTTCAGGGCAACGACGGGGTGCAGACATGGGTGTGATGGAACGGGTCAAGGCTCCGGCAGCGAAGCAACGGACGCCCAGGATCGCCCCGGCGGACCTGCCGCTCGACAGCATCCTCCAGGGCGATTGCGTCGAGATGATGCGTTCGCTGCCTGCGGCGTCGGTCGACATGATCTTTGCCGATCCGCCCTATAATCTCCAGCTTGGCGGTGATCTGCTACGTCCCGACGGCAGTCAGGTCGACGCGGTCGACGACGACTGGGACAAGTTCGACAGCCTTGCGACCTATGACCGCTTTACCCATGCGTGGCTGAAGGAAGCGAAGCGCATCCTGAAGCCGAACGGCAGCATCTGGGTAATCGGAAGCTATCACAATATTTTCCGCGTCGGCTCCGCGCTGCAGGATCAGGGTTATTGGATCCTCAACGACGTCGTGTGGCGCAAGGCGAACCCGATGCCCAATTTCAAGGGCACACGCTTCACCAACGCGCACGAGACGCTGATCTGGGCGTCGATGGGCGAAAAATCGCGTTATACCTTCAACTATCGCGCGATGAAGACGCTGAACGACGAATTGCAGATGCGCAGCGACTGGCTGATTCCGATCTGCGGCGGCCAGGAACGGCTGAAGAAGGGCGGCGCCAAGGTTCATCCGACGCAGAAGCCCGAGGCCTTGCTCTATCGCATCCTGCTCGCCTGCTCGAACCCCGGCGACGTGATCCTGGATCCCTTTTTCGGCACCGGCACGACAGGCGCGGTTGCCAAGCGGCTTGGCCGCCATTTCATTGGTATCGAGCGCGAGGATGATTATATCGCCGCCGCGAAGGAGCGCATCGAAATGGCGCTGCCGCTCGACGAGAGCGCGGTGAAGACGATGATGGCACCGAAGGCCGCGACGCGGGTCGCTTTCGGGACGCTCGTCGAATGCGGGATGATCGCGCCGGGAACGGTGCTGACCGACACCCGGCGCCGCTGGAAGGCGAAAGTGCGCGTCGACGGCAGCCTCGAATGCGAGGGCCAGCCGGCAGGATCGATCCACAAGGTCGGCGCGGGCGTTCAGGGCGCGCCGAGCTGCAACGGCTGGACCTTCTGGCATGTCGATACCGGCAAGGAATTGCGCGCGATCGACGCGGTGCGGCAGGACTGGCTGCTCGCCAACGAGGCTTAGCCGCGGGTCTGTAAAGGCCGTTCGCCCCGAGATTGTCGAAGGGCCGTCCGGTCTCGGGCGTTCGAGGGAAGAACGGTGCTTCGACAAGCTCGGCACGAACGGATAGGGGTAGGGCGATGTTTGTTCCTCTGACCAAGCCCGACCTCGGTGCGGCATCGAAGGATGCCCGGCTCTATTGCCGCCCCACCTGCTTCGTCGATCGGCCGCACGAGCTTGACGACAACTGTCTGCGGATCGCCGACACGATGCTCTGGTTCGCGGCGTGGCAGGTCAGCTTGCGCGCCAATGAGGTCGTAAAGTCGGCCATCGTCACCGTAGCCGAATTCGACGGCTGGATCGCGGCGATGCCCGAACATCTCGCCGAGGCCGCACGAGCGCAACGCGCCGCCGTGGCGAGGCCGCGCGGCAACCTGACGCTTGGCGAACGCGTCGTGCGGCTGAACGAGCCGCAGCTCGTCGGCATCCTCAATGTGACGCCCGACAGTTTTTCTGATGGCGGCAAGCATGTCGATACGGCGGCGGCGAACGAGGCCGGCTATGCTCTGGCATCGGCGGGCGCTGCGATCGTCGATGTCGGGGGCGAATCGACGCGGCCTGGCGCGCCGCTCGTCTGGGAAGGCGATGAAATCCAGCGCATCGAGGGCGTCGTCGCGGCGCTCGCGCGCGGCGGGGTCGCGGTATCGATCGACACGCGCAAGGCGGCGGTGATGGAGGCGGCGCTCGCGGCGGGGGCGACGATCGTCAACGATATTTCCGCGCTTCGCTATGACGAGCGCGCCATGGATGTCGTCGTGCGCGCCGACTGTCCGGTGGTGCTGATGCACGCACCCTCGGCAAAAAGCGATCCGCACGAGGGCGGCCCCTATGCGCACCCGCTGTTCGACGTTTACGACATGCTCGCCGAACGCGTTACCGCCTGCAAGGCAGCGGGGATCGACCCGGCGAAGATCATCGTCGATCCGGGGATCGGTTTCGGCAAGGGGATCGCCGATAATCTGGCGTTGGTGAACGGCCTTGCGCTGTTCCACACGCTCGGCTGCCCGATCCTGTTCGGCGCGAGCCGCAAGCGGATGATCGGCGCGCTCGACAATGAAGCACCCGCCGACCGGCGGCTCGGCGGCAGCGTCGCGCTGCATTATCAGGCGGCGACGCAGGGCGCACAATTGCTGCGGGTGCATGATGTCGCGGAGAACCGCCAGGCCCTGCGCGTCTGGCGCGGACTGAGGGATGCGGCGCTGACCGGCTAAGTTGCTTCGTGTACCGCGCAAACGCTGTTAAACAGGTTCCTCGAACGGCAAGGAGGACGGCATGGCACGGTGGTTGCCGATAATCTTCGGAATCGTGGTTGCGATCGCAATCCCGCTCTTCGGCATATGGTACGCCCGCCCGAAAAAGCCCGACCCCTGATGCATCGCTTGCGCGAGGCGATCTTCAGGCGGCGGTATCGATCCCCAGATCGCTGAGCTTGCGATAAAGCGTCGAACGTCCGATCCCCAGCCGCCGCGCGACTTCGCTCATGCGGCCGCGATAGTGGCCGATCGCGAGGCGGATGACGTCGGCCTCGATTTCCTCGAGCGGGCGGAGATTGCCGTCGGGCAGATAGAGGGTGACACCGATTGCCTCGCCGTTGATCGCGACGTCGCCGTCATTGCTGACGCCCCCGCCGAGCGCGGACTCGATCGCGCGGAAATCGGCGCTGGTGAGGACGTCGGTCGTGCTCGATGTCGCTGCGCGAAAGAGGACGTCCTGCAATTGCCGGACGTTGCCCGGCCAGGCATAGGCCGCGAGCAGGCGGAGCGCGTCGTCGGTGATGCCGATCTGCCCCATGCCCGGCAGGCCGCCGATCCGCGCAAGAAGATGGCGGGCGAGCGGGCCGACGTCGCCGCGCCGCTCCGCAAGCGAGGGCAGGGTCAATTGCGCGGTCGACAGCGCGTAGAACAGGTCTTCGCGAAAATGGCCGGCCTCGATCAGCTTGTCGAGCGGGCTCGCGCTCGTCGCGATGATGCGGACGTCGACGCTCTGGCGGATCGAGCCGCCGATCATCTGAACTTCGCCGCTGTTCAGGAATTCGACGAGCTTGGCCTGCGTCTCCAGCGGAATACATTCGACATGGTCGATGATGATGCTGCCGCCGTCAGCCTGGACGAGGCGGCCGACCTGGCGGTCGAACGCACCGGGGAAGGCGCCGCGCTCGTGGCCGAACAGCCCCGACCCGATCAGGCCGGGCGAGACCGCCGAACAGTCGACCATCACGAGCTGGCCGCGCGCCCGCGGGCTCGCGCTGTGGATCGCGCGGGCGAAGACTTCCTTGCCCGTGCCCGGCTTGCCGTTGATCATCACCGGCACGCGGGCGCGCGCCGCCTTTGCAGCGATCGCCAGCGCGCTGCGGAAATTGGGGCTCGATCCGATGATTTCCTCGAACGCCAGCGGCGCGCGCAGTTTTTCGGTGAGCGGGCGGAGTTCGCCTTGCGGCCCGCCCTGTGCGACGATGCGGTCGAGCGCACCGAGCAGGCGGTCCGGAGCGATCGGCTTCTGGACGAAGTCGCTGGCGCCCGCGCGCATCGAGGCCACCGCGATTTCCACGCCGTTGCGCATCGTTATGACGATCAGCGGCAGCGCTGGGCGCCAGCGGCGCAGTTCGGCGACGAATTCGGCGATCGGCATGCCGGGCGTACCCTGATCGACGAGCACGGCGTCGAGCGCCATGCCTTCCTGCGTGCCGAGTTTGGCGAGCGCGGTATCGGCGTCTCCCGCGACGATGCTGCGCCAGCCACCGCGCGAAACCAAGGCCGACAGAAAGCGCTGCTGAGCAGGCTCGCTATCGACGATCATCACCATCCGCGTGTCGCGAGCGTTCGCCATCGTTCTGATTCTGCCCCCTTTTGCCGATATTTGCCATGCCGTAATCCGCAGCGGGCCAAAGATGTAGCCCCAAGGGGTAAAAGGGCCATTAAGGGCGTTCGAGTTTTACCGCGTGGCGGTTTTGCCCATGCGCCCCTTGAGCATCGCGGGCGGCGTGGCTAAGACCGGCGCGAAATTCGAGCTACCGGTCGATTCTGGGTGCGCGGGCGCGTACCTGTTTCGGACGAACAGGAAAAAGGGGACAGGTCATGGCGCAACAGGAAATGAAAGCGGCGAACGAGACTTACGCGGGTTTTATCAGCCTGCTGAAGGT
The DNA here is from genome assembly GCA_023387085.1 of Pseudomonadota bacterium. Lineage (GTDB taxonomy): Bacteria > Pseudomonadota > Alphaproteobacteria > Sphingomonadales > Sphingomonadaceae > Sphingopyxis. Next base: position 27,439 of record JAEWIL010000190.1, read on the forward strand.
CGGATCGGTCATCACCGCGGTCGCGACGCTCGTCGTCGTCCTTTTGATCTCCTGACCGGCTGTCCGGCATGCGCATCGCTGTCCTGAAGGAACTCGCCGCGGGCGAGACCCGCGTCGCCGCGACCCCCGAAACCGTGAAGAAATTCATCGGGCTGGGCGCCGAACTTGCCATCGAAAAGGGCGCCGGCGAAGCGGCCTCGATCGCCGATGCCGACTATGCCGCCGCCGGGGCCTCGGTCGGCAGCCGCGCCGATGTGCTGAAAGGCGCGAACATCATTCTCGCCATTCAGGGTCCCGATCCGAAAGACCTCAAGGGCTTCGCCGACGGCGCCTGGCTGGCAGCCGGACTCAACCCGTTCGGCGAACGCGCGCGCGTCGATGACTATGCAAAGCTGGGGCTCGAGGCGCTGGCGATGGAATTCATGCCGCGCATCACGCGCGCGCAGTCGATGGACATTTTGTCGAGCCAGGCGAATCTCGCGGGCTACAAGGCGGTGCTGATGGCGGCGAACGCCTATGGCCGCGCCTTTCCGATGATGATGACCGCCGCGGGCACCGTCAGCGCCGCCAAGGCCTTCGTGATGGGTGTCGGCGTTGCGGGTCTCCAGGCGATTGCGACCGCGCGCCGTCTCGGTGCACAGGTCAGCGCGACCGACGTGCGTGCCGCGACCAAGGAACAGATATTGTCGCTCGGCGCCAAGCCGATCTTCGTCGAGACGGTTGCGGGGATCGAGGGCGAGGGCGCGGGCGGCTATGCCACCGAAATGTCCGACGAATATAAGGCGGCGCAGGCCGAGCTCGTATCGTCGCACATCGCCAAGCAGGATATCGTGATCACCACCGCGCTGATCCCGGGACGCCCGGCACCGCGGCTGATTTCCGATGCGCAGCTCGCGACGATGCGCAGCGGCAGCGTGATTGTCGACATGGCCGCCGAAAGCGGCGGCAATGTCGAGGGTTCGGCGCCCGGCGAGACGAAAAAGATCCACGGCGTGACCGTGATCGGCGCGAAGAATATCGCCGCGCTGATGCCCGCCGACACCAGCGCGCTGTTCAGCCGCAACCTGTTCAACTTCCTCTCGGCCTTCTGGGACAAGGAGGCGGGCAAGCCCGTGCTCGACGAGGAAATCGGCAATGCGGTGCGCCTGACGCAGGGCGGCAAGGTCGTGAACGAGCGACTGCTGGGCTAGCGACTTCGCGACTGTCTTACTTTTGAAACCTTGGCGCCGCAGGGCGCGTTTCGGCGCGGGTGCTCCGCGGATTCGGCTGAATCCGCGGCCGCAAGGCTTCAAGGAGAATGGATGTGTCGAAACAATTGCTGCTCGCGGCCATGCTTGCCGGAGGGATGACCCTCGCTGGCTGTGACAAGGCGCCCGAGCCGCCGAAGCCCCAAGCCGCCGGCGCGAACGGCGACGTTATTACCGCGAGCAGCAATCCGACCGTCGGCGGCGCCGAGATGCTGCCGACGAAGACCATCGTCGAAAACACCTCGGCCTCGCCGATTCACAAACAGCTGGTGGCGGCGATCAAGCAGGCGGGGCTGGTCGAAACGCTGTCGGGGACAGGGCCGTTTACGGTCTTCGCGCCGACCGACGACGCCTTTGCCCAGATTCCGGCAGTGCAGCGCGACGGCTGGATGCGTCCCGCGCAGAAGAGCGTTCTCGCCGGAATCCTGCAATATCATGTCATTCCCGGCAAGCTGAACGCCGCGGATATCGAAGCGAAGATCGCCGAGGGCAAGGGAACCGCGACCTTCAAGACCGCCGATGGGCAGGATCTGACCGCGACGATAAGCGACGGCAAGATTCTGCTGACCAGCGCGAGCGGCAACAAGGCGATCGTGACCCAGCCCGACGTCGGCCAGTCGAACGGCGTCGTTCACGTCGTCGATGCGGTGCTGCTGCCCAAGATGTAGGCTTCGGCGACATTTTATTTCGCGAAGGGCGCGCATTTCCGGCTTTCGGGAAATGCGTGCCCTTCTTTTTGGCAGCTTTGGAGTCGACAGGCCCCCTCGCTCACGGCAATAGGTGCGCCGAGCGGAATCAGCAGGGGAGCCGACCGTGGATTTTATCTCGATTTTTTCGATTTTCGTGCTGGCATGTTTTGTCGGCTATTTCGTTGTCTGGTCGGTGACGCCGGCGCTGCACACGCCGCTGATGAGCGTCACCAACGCGATTTCTTCGGTCATCATCGTCGGCGCGCTGATCGCCAGCGCCGCGGCGGGCTCCGCGACGTCGAAATGGCTCGGCCTCGCCGCCGTCGTGATGGCGAGCATCAATATTTTCGGCGGCTTCGCCGTCACCGCGCGCATGCTGGCCATGTACAAGAAGAAGGTGCGCTGAGATGATCGTCCAGCACATCCTTTCCGCCGCCGCAGCCGGCGAGCACGGCGCCGCGGTCAATCCCTGGGCGGCCATCGCCTATCTCGTTTCGGGGGTTCTTTTCATTCTGGCCCTGCGCGGCCTGTCGAGTCCGGCGACGGCGCAGAGCGGCAACCGCTTCGGCATGGCGGGCATGACGATCGCGGTCGTCACCACGCTCCTCACGCACGCGCCGTGGAAAGCGGGTGACGCGACGAACAGCTATGCCGGCATCGATGCCGTCGCACTGGCCGAAATATTGGGCGCGATCGCCATCGGCGCCGTCATCGGTATCGTCATGGCGCGCAAGATCGCGATGACCGCGATGCCGCAGCTTGTCGCGGCCTTCCACAGTCTCGTCGGTCTTGCCGCCGTCGCGGTGGCGGCGGCCGCCTATCTCAACCCCGCCGCGTTCGGCATCGCCGATGCAGCGGGCGAGATTTTCACCGTCAGCCGGGTCGAAATGGGGCTCGGCATCGCGATCGGTGCGATCACCTTCTCGGGCTCGGTCATCGCCTTCCTCAAGCTCAACGGCAATATGTCGGGTTCGCCGATCATGCTGCCGGGCCGGCATATCATCAATCTCGGCACGCTCGCCGCGATCATCGGGCTTGTCGCCTATTTCACGCAGGACCAGTCGCCGTGGGTATTCTGGACCGTCACTGGCCTGAGCTTCGCGATCGGTTTCCTGCTGATCATCCCGATCGGCGGCGCCGACATGCCGGTCGTCGTGTCGATGCTCAACAGCTATTCGGGCTGGGCGGCGGCGGCGATGGGCTTCACGCTCCACAACACCGCGATGATCATCACCGGCGCGCTCGTCGGTTCGTCGGGTGCGATCCTTTCGTACATCATGTGCCGCGCCATGAACCGCAGCTTCATCAGCGTGATTGCGGGCGGCTTCGGCGCGGACGCGGACGCGGGTGCCGGGGGTGGCGCCAAGGAACAGCGCCCGTGGAAGCCGGGCAGCGCCGACGATGCCGCCTTCCTGATGAGCCAGGCCGAGAATGTCATCATCGTGCCCGGATACGGCATGGCGGTCGCGCAGGCGCAGCACGCGCTGCGCGAAATGGCCGACGTGCTGAAGAAGGAAGGCGTCAACGTCAAATATGCGATCCATCCGGTCGCGGGCCGCATGCCCGGTCACATGAACGTGCTGCTCGCCGAGGCGAATGTGCCGTATGACGAGGTGTTCGAGCTGGAGGACATCAACGGCGAGTTCGCACAGGCCGACGTCGCCTTTGTCATCGGCGCGAACGATGTGACCAATCCAGCGGCAAAGACCGACAAGTCGTCGCCGATCTATGGCATGCCCGTCCTCGACGTCGAAAAGGCGAAGACCGTGCTGTTCGTGAAGCGATCGATGGGCGGGGTCGGCTATGCCGGCGTCGACAACGACGTCTTCTATATGGACAATACGATGATGCTGCTGGGCGATGCGAAGAAGATGGCCGACGACATTGTCAAGGCGCTGAACGGCGGCGGACACTAGGGCGAGGCGAGCCCCCGGTGGTCAGGAAGCGCTGGGTTGTCGGGGGCGTCGCTGCGGTTTCGGTAACGGGCGCGGCGATCTGGGCCGCGCCGCTTGCCGCGGATCCCGAAGGCGACAAGGATTGCGGTCCCGACCTTGCCATGGTCGCATTCGGCAAGGTGCGGGCCGATGCCGCCGCCGAGCCCGACTGGGCGCAGGCGGGCGGCACGATCAACGACGAAAGCTGCCTCAACCGGACTGCGATCCACGGTATCGTCGCGCCGGCGAGCGAGGCGCAGCTTGCCGCCGCGCTCGCCTATGCGCGCGCGAACAAGCTGCCGGTGACGGCGGCGGGCGCGAAGCACAGCATGGGCGGGCAGGCGTTTGCCAGGGGCGGCGTGGTCGTCGACATGCGGCGGCTGAATGCCGTTCGGCTCGACCGCGAAGCGCGGACGATCACCGTCGGCGCCGGAGCCCGCTGGCACGACATCCAGAACAGGATCCATCCCGACTTCGCGGTGAAGGCGATGCAGTCGACCGACGTCTTCACGGTCGGTGGCTCGATCGCGGTCAACGCGCACGGCATGGACCATCGTGCCGGCGCGCTGATGGGATCGATCCGTTCGCTGCGCGTGATGCTCGCCGACGGCAGCATCGTCACCGCGTCGCGCGAGGAGAACCCCGAACTGTTCCGCCACGTCGTCGGCGGCTATGGCCTCTTCGGCATCGTGACCGAGGCGACGCTTGATGTCGTTCCGAACGACATCTATCGCTCGGCGCGCGCGGTGATCGCGGCGAAGGATTTTCCGCGGACCTTTGCGGCGCTGGAGGCCGACCCGAATGTCGGGCTGACCTATACGCACCTGTCGACGGCGCCGGGCAATCTGCTCGGGGAAGCGCTGGTTTATAGTTACAGCAAGGTACCCGACGAAGCCGGCATGGAGCGCGCGCCTTTGTCCGAGGTCGGCGCGGTCAAATTACGCCGCCTGACGGTCAATATGTCGAAGCGCGCGAACTGGCTCAAATCGCTCAAATGGTGGAGCGAGAAGAATATCGAGCATCGCATCGAAAGCTGCACCGTCACGCGGGCGCAGGCGATGCACGACGGCGAGGCGTGCCTTGTGTCGCGCAACGACCCGATGCACGATTCGGTGCCCTATCTCTACAATAGCCTGCGCGACGAGACCGACATATTGCACGAATATTTCGTGCCGCGCGCGGCGTTGCTGCCGTTCGTCGCGGACATGCGCGCGCTGTTCAAGCGCCACAGGACGAACCTCCTCAACGCCTCGATCCGCGCGGTCGAGAAAGAGGAAAATGCGCTGAGCTACGCGCCCGAGCGCGCCTTTTCGGTCGTGCTCTATATCAACCAGCCGACCGACGCGGCGGGTAATGCCGAGATGGCGGCGCTGACGAGCGAACTCATCGACCTCGCGGCAAAGCATGGGGGGCGTTTTTTCCTGCCATACCAGCTCCACTACACGGGCGAGCAGTTGCGGCGGTCGTACCCCGAATTCGATGCGTTCGTGGCGGAGAAGACGAAGTGGGATCCGGAGGGATTGTTCCGGAACAGCTGGTATGATCGTTACGCGGGGCCGACGACATGAATCCTCGTCATGGCTTCGCTTCGCTCGCAATGACGGACGATCAGGGCTTGGCGACCGGAAAGCAGGCCGCCGCGATCCGCCCCTCGATGACCAGCGGCGCGCCGTTCCGGTAGAGCCGCCACACGAAACCATGGTCGTCGTTCGCGACCGCGATCACCGCGTTCTTCCGAACCGCGACGACGCGCCCGCGGGCATCGGCGACGGTGCGGAGCGCCTTGCCGGTGTCGCCAACCACCGCGACCTGTCGTCCCGCCGGTCCGACAAAGGGCATGGCGAGCATGATCGCCGCCCAGCCGGCGAGGGCGATGACCGCGCCGATCAGCGTCCGCCTCATCAATAATCGTAGATATGTTCGAGTGTCGCGCCCTCTGCGGGAAGCGCGGCGAGCGTCGCCGACAGCGCCGATACCTTGACGCTGTAGCCGCGCCGCTCCCATCCCGGACGGTCGCCGAGGGCCATCGTCAGGAACGGCTTTCCGGCTGACTTCGATGCCGGAGCAAGGACGGTGATGAAGATATCGTCGTTGCCCGCGATCTCGCGGAACGAAATCCCGGCGGCGGCAAGTTTTTGCGCGATCTCGGTGAATTGCGCATAGCGCGGCGTGTCGACTATCGTGCCCTCTGCGCCGGTCGACAGGACCTTCAACCGCGGGTCGATCGCCGCGATCCGTTCGGGGGTTGCGTTCAGCACCACGCGCATCCTTACCTCGTCGGCGCCCAGCGTGGTCCCGCTCGCCCAGCCGATCAGCTTCGCGTAGCCCGTCTTCACTCCATATTCGAGGCTGAGCGCAACGCGGCGTTCGATCCCGCGGACGCCGCCGAAATCGGCATGCCACAGGCCGGTGAACGCCCGCCCGAACGGGAAGCGATACCAAGGCGTCTCGTGCATGAAGGCGCCATAGCGTTGCTGGACGCCCGCCGCGTAGCGATCCTCTGGACTTTTGTAGCCGCCGATCCACTCGAAGAGGCGGCCGATTGTGTTTTCCCACGCGGCTTTGACCCCCATCTCGGCGCTGAAGCTGATGCCGATGGTGTAGAGCATGATCTTGGCGTCGCCGGCGTCGCCGGGATCGGCAGCGCGATTGAGCGCGCAATAGCTCGACCAGAAGCTGCCGATATCGCGCAAATAGCGATAGCCGCTCGGCGGTCTGGTCTGGAGGTGGCGCCCCAGGCTTTCGGCGGAATAGACGATATGCCATTCGGGATAGGTCAGCAGCGTGCGTGCCTCGGGCCGCCGGTCGGCCTTTGCCGCCAGTATCGGTCGATAGGCGGCAGCGCTTCGAATCTGCGGCCCGCAGCCGAGTTCGATATAGAGGATAGGCCAGAGGATCAGCGCGAGAAGGATCAGACCGAGCGCATAGCGCATTTTGAACCGGCGTTTCTTCTTTTCGCTCACGCGGTTTTCCGCGCCATCACATAGCCGACATAGGCCGCCCAGCCGCCGAGAATCAGGTGGGGCAGATTAGCGAAAAAGCGTGTGATTATCGGCAGATCGATCGGGCCATAGAGGAAGATGCCGCCGTCGAGATAGCCCATGCCGGTGAAGAGGCCGAGAACGCCGTCAAGGAAATAGAGCGGGCCGAAGACCCTGAAATATTGCTCGGCCGCGCGGCGCGAATGCCACGCGGCTATCCCGCCCCAAAGCCCCGAGGCGAGGTGGAGCGCGTCGTCATACAGATCGAGCTTGAACAGACCGAAGAGATTGCCGTCGGCATCCTCGAACGCAGGAATATAGCCGACGACCACAACCAGAACGAGCGCGCCGAAATAGATCCAGCCCCACCTGCGTATCGGATCCATCGGTCGTTCTCCTCATTCGCGGGCGGTACGCGTCGCCCGTTCCCCGGCACCGGTGAACGATATTCGGGGCGGATGGTCAAGCTGTGCCTCGACCGCGCCGCGCCTTGCCGGTAAGGCACCGGAAAGCTTTCAGAACAAATTTCAGAACCGGGGAAATCACACATGCGGAAAATCGGCCTGATCGGGGGCATGAGCTGGGCCTCGACCGAGCTTTATTACCGGCATCTCAACAAGGGCGTTCAAAGGCGTCTCGGCACCGCCTGTTCGGCGCCGATCCTGCTCGAGAGCCTCAACTATTGCGAGCTGTCGCGCATCTCGACCCCCGAGCAATGGGCGCATGCGAAGGAGGTGCTGATCGCATCGGCCAAGCGGCTCGAGGATGCCGGCGCGACCGCGCTGATGATCGCGGCCAATTCGATGCACAAGGTCGCCGAGGATGTCGCGGCGGCGATCGCGATCCCGCTGCTCCATATCGTCGACGAGACCGGCGAGAAAATGAAGGCCGACGGAATCAAGTCCGCCGCGGTGATCGGTACGCGCAACGTGATGACCGAACCCTGGTTCCGCCAGCGCCTCGTGCGTCACGGGCTGACGCTCGCGCCCTATGACGCCGGGCGCGCCGAGGTGATCGACAATATCATTTATGACCAGCTGATGCAGGGCAAGGCGACCGAGGATGCGCGCCGCCAGATGCGGACCTTCATCACTGACATCGCCAAGCAGGACGTGCAGGCGCTGGTGCTCGCCTGCACCGAACTGGTGATGATCGTCGATCCCGACGCGAACGTGCTGCCGATTTACGACACGACCCGGATCCATGTCGCGGCGGGTGTCGACTGGATTTTGGGCGACGCGCCCTGACCTGAAATATCCTCCCCGTCGCTGCGCGACAGGGAGGATTATGCGATCCGTGTCCAGGTCACGGTGCGGCAGAACACCGCGACGCAGCCCTTCATCGTCAGCTTGTCGCCATTCACGCGTAGGTGCGCCGTGTAATAGCGGCCATCCTCGGGACTATAGCCTTCGCCTTTCCAGCCATCGCCATTCGGCGCGAGGTTCCAATAGATTTGCAGGCCCGTGACCTTGCGTCCGCGCTTCGCCTTGTCGGGATTGCGCTCGTCGAGTTGACCCCCCGCGGGCTGCTTGATCAGCAGGCGTTCGATCCGTCCGCACATCCTGTCACCGCACGGGGCCATGGCGACGACGCCCTTGCCATCGTCGGTTTTCCATCGCCCGCTAAGCGAGGCGGGTGCTGCGGCGGATGCCGGCACGGCGAGGGCGACAAGCGCCAGTAACAATATGCGACCCAAAGCGACCTCTCCCCGGTTGTTTTTAACTACATGCATGTCAGCAACACGCTTGGCATCCGTCAAGTCTTGCCGCATGCTCTCCACAAAACAAGGGAGAGAGATTATGCGATTCCATAGCTTGCGCCATGCGGCGACGCTCTGTTTCGTGGCGGCGCTTGCCGCCAATCCGGCGGCGGCGAAGACGATCAGCGTCAAGGCAGGAACGCCCGACGCCAATGAAAAGCTGCAAGAGGCGCTGATTGTGGCCGAACCCGGCGATGTCGTCGAACTCGGCGCGGGCGTCTGGAAGTTGACCGACGGGCTGTCCCTCGACGTGAACAATGTCACGGTACGCGGCGCCGGCACGAAGGACGGCGAAGGATCGATCCTCGATTTTTCGGGCCAGCAGGGCGCGGGCGAGGGGCTGCTCGTGACGTCCGACGATGTCTTCCTGACCAATTTCGCGGTGCTCAACACCAAGGGCGACGGCATCAAGTCGAAGGGCGCCGACCGGATCGTCTATCACCAGTTGCGCGTCGAATGGACCGGCGGCCCGAAGGCGACCAACGGCGCCTATGGCGTCTATCCGGTCGAGAGCAGCGACGTCCTCATCGACAGCGTCTATGTCCGCGGCGCGTCGGATGCGGGCATCTATGTCGGCCAGTCGAAGAACATCGTCGTGCGCGAATCGATCGCGACCGAGAATGTCGCCGGGATCGAGATCGAGAACAGCTTCGACGCCGACGTGCACGACAATATCGCGACGAAAAATACCGGCGGCATCCTGGTGTTCGACCTTCCGAACCTGCCGCAGCAGGGCGGCCATAATGTCCGCGTGTTCGACAATATCGTGAACGACAACAGCACGCCGAACTTCGCGCCCAAGGGAAATATCGTCGCGAGCGTGCCGACGGGCACCGGCGTGCTTGTGATGGCGAACCGCAATGTCGAGGTGACCAACAATGTCTTCGACGAGAACGGAACCGCCAATGTGATGATCGTCGGCTATCGCTATGACCAGAAGGACCCGAAATATCAGCCGCTGCCGAAGGCGATCGTCGTGAAGGGCAACCAGCACGGCAAGGCGGGCTATGCGCCGGCGTTCGCAGGCGGCGAGCAGATCGCCGCGGCGATGGGCGGGTCTATTCCGCCGGTGGTGTGGGACGGCTCGGGCGATGCGATCGTCCTCGACAAGGTCGGCGTGCTGTCGCTGAACCTGCCCGACGTGAAGACGCCGCAAAGCGAAGCAAAGCCCTCGCCGGCCGATCTGTCGAAGGGAACGCCGCCCGCCGCGCTGCCGGGCATCACGTTGCCCGCCAGCATGGAGGCCAGGATCCAGTGAAGCGCCTCGCCGCCGCGCTGCTCGCGGCGCTGATCTGCACGAGCGGCGCGTCGGCGGTGTCCGAGCCGCGACCCGACCAGTCGATGATCGACGGCACGACGATGCCGGCGAAGCTCTCGGCCTTCGGCCTGTTCCGCGCCGGCACGAGCGAGCCCTTGCCCGCGCTCCTGCGGTACAGTCTGCATACGCCGCTGTTCAGCGATTATGCGGAGAAGCACCGCGCGATCTGGATGCCCGAGGGAAAGACTGCGCCGATCGGGGCCGATGGTGTCCCCGATTTTCCTGTCGGGACGGTGATCGTCAAAAGCTTTGGCTGGCCCGACTGGAACGGCGGGCGGCCGGTCGAGACGCGGCTGCTGATCCGCCGCGCGGCGGGTTGGACCGCGCTGCCCTATATCTGGGACGCCGACGGAAAGGATGCCTCGCTCGCGCTCGCAGGGCGGCGCATACCGGTGACCTTCAAAAGCCCCGACGGCACATCGCACAGCATCGACTATGGGGTGCCGAACAAGAACCAGTGCAAGGAATGCCACGCGCTGAAGGGCGAGATCGTGCCGATCGGTCCCAAGGCGAACAATCTGCAATTCGATGCGGCGCCGGGCCGGCCCGATCCCTCGCGCTTCTTCTCATACCCGGCGGTGCGTATCGCACCGATGCCGAAGTGGGATGACCCCAAAAGCGGATCGCTGCAGGATCGCGCGCGCGCCTATCTCGCGGGCAATTGCTCGCATTGCCACAACCCCGAAGGCAGCGCGTCGAACAGCGGGCTGTTCCTGCGCTGGACCGATCCGGTCGGGGTCAATTACGGGATCGGCAAGCGCCCGACCGCGGCGGGGCGCGGCAGCGGCGGAATGGATTTCGCGATCGCCCCCGGCGATCCCGACCACAGCTTTCTGATCTATCGCCTCGAAAGCACCGAACCGGGGATCGCGATGCCCGAATTGGGGCGGTCGACGGTGCACAAGGAAGGCGCTGCGTTGCTGCGGCAGTGGATAGCGGAGATGCCGAAGGGCGAGTGATAGCGGGACGTTTGTCTTCATCTCGTTGCGAGCGGAGCGAAGCAATCTCCAGCCAGCATTCTGCGATGACATAGCTGGAGATTGCTGCGCCGCCTTCGGCGCCTCGCAATGACGAATGCTGGATGACCCGGCTTTTGCAGGGCGCTTGCCAAAAGGGCCGAACTGATCCTAGGTCCGCGCATGACCTCTCTCGTCCTCCATGATTATTTCCGTTCCTCGGCGAGTTTTCGCGTGCGGATCGCGCTCAATCTCAAGGGGCTCGCCTATGAGCGGGTCGAGGTCAGCCTGATCGCGGGCGAACAGAAAAGCGACGAATATCTGGCGCAGAATGCGCAGGGCTTCGTGCCGATGCTGGTCGCGGGCGGCGAGCCGATCATCCAGAGCCTCGCGATCATCGACTGGCTCGACCGTACATACCCCGAACCACGGCTGATCCCCGACGAGGCGATGCCGCGCGCGGTCGCGCTCGCGCAGGCGCAGGTGGTGGCAAGCGACATCCATCCGCTCAACAATCTGCGCGTCCTCAAATATCTGACGAAAGACCTTGGCCTCAACGAGCAGACCAAGGATCGCTGGATCCACGAATGGATCCTGCAAGGCTTCGACGCGCTGGAAGCGATGGCGGGCGAGGGCCCATATCTCGGCGGCGATGCGCCAGGGATCGCCGACTGCTGTCTGGTGCCGCAAATGTACAACGCCCGCCGGTTCGAGGTTCCGCTCGATCATTATCCGCGCCTCGTCGCGATCGACGCAGCGTGCATGGCATTGGAGGCGTTTCAGCGTGCGCATCCCGATGCGGTAAAAGCGGCGTGATCCGCCTCCTGATCGGAACCGCCGCGCTGGCGCTGCCGGTGACAGCGATGGCGCAGGAGCGCGGCGCCCTAGAAGACTCCGATTGCTGTGTCCTGGCGCCGCCGCCGAAAGAGCAGATCGTTGTAAACGGAAGCGGTCTTCTGCTGCCTCCCGAGGCCGATCGCACGCTGGGGCGGGCGTTAATTTCCGACCTCGATCCCGGTTTCGGCGCGCGCATCGAGAACCGCCTCCGCGACGAAGCCGGTATCGTCCAGTTCCGCCGCTCGGACGGGCGCTCTGCGCATCCGACCAGCCAGGGGGTGACGCTCCGCGGGCTGGGCGGCAACGCATCGAGCCGCGCGCTGGTGACGCTCGACGGGGTGCCGCAGGCCGATCCCTTCGGCGGCTGGGTCGCCTGGTCGGCCTATGACGCGATCAACCTCGGCGGTATCATCGTGTCGCGCGGCGGCGGCAGCGGCGTCGATGGGCCGGGAGCCCTCGCGGGAACGATCGGCCTCTATTCGACGATGACCGACGGCGCCGAAGCGAGCGCCGCCTATGGCAGTCGCGACAGCCTCGACTTTTCCGCCAGCGCGGGAACGCGGTTCGGCGGCGGGCAAGTCGCTATCGACGGGCGCTATAGTCGTGGCGACGGCTTCATTCCGGTTGTGAAATCGCAGCGCGGCGCCGTTGATCGCGCCGCGCCTTACGAGCAGGGCGGGCTCGGACTGCGCCTGCGCTTCGACGCCGGTGAAAGCCGCCGGATCGAGGCGAGCCTGCGCGGCTTTTCCGACCATCGCGACCGCGGCACCGATTATACGGTGAGCAAGTTCGACGGCATCGATGCCAGCCTGCGCGTCGTTCACGATCCGGCGGGCGCCACGCAATGGCTCGCGCTCGCCTATGTCCAGCTTCGCGATTTCGACAGCGGCTTCGCGAGCGTCGCGGCGGGACGGAACAGCGTCGCGCCGGCGCTCTTCCAGCGCGTCCCCGCAACCGGGATCGGCGCGCGGGTCGAGCTTCGCCCGGCTATCGCGGGCGCTAATCCCCTTCGCATCGGCGCCGACTGGCGGCGCACCACGGGGCGCACCGAGGAGGATTATTTCTTCGCCGGAACCACCCCCGGCCGCCATCGCATCGCAGGCGGGAGCAGCGATACCGTCGGCGCCTTCGCCGAATGGACGTCGGGAGATGCCGGCGACGGCTTTCTCTGGACGCTCGGCGGCCGGGTCGATCGCTGGTGGCTGGGCGAGGGCCATCGGCTGGAGCGCAATATCGGCGGCTCGACCATCACCAACCTGCACTTTCCCGCCCGACAGGGCTGGGAGGGCAGCGGCCGCGCCGGGGCGCGCTGGAAATCGGGCGCGTTCGCGCTTCGCGCCGCCGCCTATCGCGGCTGGCGCCTGCCGACGCTCAACGAGCTTTACCGGCCTTTCCGCGTCGGTGCTGACACCACGACCGCGAACGAATTGCTGGCCCCCGAACGCCTGTGGGGCGGCGAGGTCGGCGCCGACTGGGAGCGCGGGGGGACGAAGCTGTCGCTCACATTGTTCGCGAACCATCTGTCGAACGCGATCGCCAATGTGACGCTCGCGCCAAACCTCAGCCAGCGGCAGAACTTGGGCGCCATCGACAGCAAGGGCATCGAATTCGCCGGCGAGCAGCGGATCGGCCCGGCGACGCTCCGCGCGACCTGGGCCTTCACCGATGCCGAGGTCCATGCCGCGGGTCTTGCCGCGCCGCTCGATGGCCGCCGGCCGGCGCAGATCGCGAAGAACAGCGGCAGCCTGTCGCTGCGATCGAACGGCAGCGGACCGTTCGGCGGTTTCGCGACTTTGCGCTACATCGGCAAGCAGAATGAGGACGACCTCGGTCTTCAGGTGTTGGAGGATGCGCTCACGCTGGACGCCGGCCTGTCGTGGCGGATCACCGATGCGATCAGCGTCGAGGCGCGCGGGGAGAATCTGACCAACGAGCTCGTGCCGGCGGCTATATCCTCGTCGGGGATCGTCGAGCGCGCGACGCCGCGGACGCTCTGGATCGGCGCGCGGTTGGGCTTCTGAGGCTTCACAGCGTCGAAAGACGCGATAGGATGGACAGACCGTGACAGTGGGGGATTTTGAAGGCATGGCGGCGAAGAAGCTGAATCTCGACAATTTCCTGCCCTATCGCCTGTCGATTGCTTCCAATGTGCTGTCGAGCCGGATCGCCGACGAATATCAGAATCGCTTCGGGCTCAAGATCCCCGAATGGCGGCTGATGGCGGTGCTTGGCGAGGGAAAGCCCAAAACGCAGCGGGAACTCGTTGCCGCGACCCGGATGGACAAGGTGACGGTGAATCGGGCCGCGAAGGCGCTTGCGGAACGCCAGCTCATCGCGCGGCAGGCGCATGAGGCCGACGGGCGCTCGCATCATCTCGAACTCACCCAAACCGGGTGGTCGCTGTACGACGCGATCGTGCCCGCGGCGCTCGCCAGCGAAGCGCAGCTCGAATCGAACATCACCGCCGACGAGCGCGCGACCTTGCTCGCAATTCTCGCGAAGCTGACCGCCGCCGCCGAAAATTATGGCTGATCCCATCTGGCGTGCGGCGCCGCCAGAGGCTTTGCGTATCGAGCCGCTCGGCGAACTGACGGCTATCTTCGACCGTAGGTCGATGCAGACGCATCTGGTGACGCAGCCGATGCCCGAGATTTTGGCGGTGATGGCGGGCGATGCGTGTAACGCGGCGGAGGTCGCGGCGCGGCTGGCGGCGGTATTCGACATCGAGGGGCAGGCCGATACGCGCGCCCTTGTGGTCGAGCGCCTCGGCGAACTTGCGGCGATGGGATTGGTGGCGGCGGCGTGAAGCATGGTACGCGCATCGCAGTGGGGCCGGTCCAGTTCCGTATCGGCAGCGACTGGGCCGCTCCGGTCACCGCGCTCGAGCGGCTCTACGCCGGTTATCCGCGCGATCCCCAGCGCCCGGCCGATGCGACGGTGCGGCTGTTCGCGGCGCGGCCGTGGCGACGCTTGCTGCGGCCCTCGGTCCACATCGGCGGCGATTTCGTCGTCCCCGATGCGCTGCCGCTGCCATTGTCGATGGGGTTGCTCGCCGCCGAGATGGGGATGAATTTGCAGGTCGCGCTCGGCTGGCGGCGGCACATGCTGCTCCATGCGAGCGCGGTCGCGCGCGACGGGCGCGCGGTCATCATGTCGGGCGAATCGGGCTCGGGAAAATCGACGCTCGCTGCGCTGCTCGGCGAAGAGGGCTGGCGGCTGATGGGCGACGAGTTCACGCTGATCGATCCGGCGGACGGCGACGCGCTGGCGTTCCCCCGCGCGGTCAGCCTGAAGAATGCGGCGATCGCGGAGGTTGCGGCGCGCGTCGATCCGGCGCGGCTCGGTCCGCTGCTCGCCGGAACGCCGAAGGGCGATATCCGGCACCTGGTCCCGCGCGCCGATGCCATCGCCGCGATGCACGAACCGGCGCGTCCGGCGCTGCTGCTTTTCCCGCGGTTCGGCGGCGACGTCGCAATCGAGCCGAAGGGCGAGGGCGAGGCCTTCGTTCGCCTCACCGAAGCGTCGACCAACTATGTCGCGCTCGGCGAAGTCGGGTTTGCCGCGCTGACGCGGCTGGTGCGCGAGACGCCGGCGTTCGGCATTTCCTATCCCGATAGTGCGGCGGGCATGGCGCTTGTCGAACATCTTTTCGGCGAAGCCCTTCGGTGAGCGCGATCCACACCTTCGTCGACCTGCTCGCCGGGCGGCGCGACGCGGCTGGCCTGGCTCCGCGCGATTGGGACGGCGTGATTTCGGTTGCGCGGGCCGAGGCGATGCTCGCGACGCTGGCGCATCGGCTGGAGGCGTCCGATCTGCCGCCGACGGTTGCGGCGCTGTTCGCCGACCAGCGGGCGGCGGCGACAGTCGCGCGGGCGCAGTCGCTCTGGGAGGCAGAGATGGCGCGCCGCGCGCTGGCCGACCAGAAAATCGAGTTCGTACTGCTCAAGGGCACCGCCTACGCCGCCGCGGGGCTCGCCTGCGCCGAGGGGCGCCAGATCGGCGACCTCGATATCCTCGTGCTCGGCAGCGATATCGGCCGCGCCGAGAATGAACTGCTCGAGGCGGGGTGGGAGTGGGTGAAGCCCGACCCGTATGACGACGCCTATTACCGCGAACATATGCACGAGCTGCCGCCGCTGATTCACAAGGCGCGCGACCGGATGATCGACGTCCACCACACGATTTTGCCGCGAACGCATAGGGTGACGCCCGACGCGCTTGCGCTGGTGAGCGACGCGGCGATCACCGGCGGCGGTTTTGCCGTGCTGTGCCCCACCGACATGGCGTGTCACTGCGCCGCGCATCTGCTCGCCGACGGTGATTTGCAGGGCGGGCTTCGCAATCTTTGGGATTTCCACTGTCTGACGCGTGATTTCGCTGCCGCAGACGCGGGTTTCTGGGGCAAGCTCGATGCGCGCGCCGGCCTGCACGGCCTGCGCGCGCCGGTTCGCCGGGCAGCACGTCTGGCGCGCGACCTCTATGGTTTGCAGCTTCCGTCCGGCTGGGACAGCCACGATCCGGCCGACGCCTGGTTCAGGCGCCGTCTGCTCGCGCGCGACGAATGGGGGCATTCGACCAATTTCCTGATCCAGCAGCTTTTCTACATTCGCTCGCACTGGTTGCGAATGCCACCACTGCTGCTGTCGCGGCACCTGTGGACCAAGTGGCGAAGGCGCTAGAGCGTCGCCAGCAGCGGCACCAGCTCGCCATAATCGTCGATGACATGGTCGGCGCCGAATTCGCCGGCAGGCCGGTCGAGAAAGCCGAAGCCGACAAGGACGCTCGGCGTTCCCGCTGCCTTCGCCGCCATGACGTCATAAATGCTGTCGCCAACGAAGGCCGTGCGGCCGCCGCCGGCCTGTTCGATCATCGCGCGGATCGGCTCGGGTGAAGGCTTGCGCACGCCGAGCGTGTCGCCGCCGATGATCACCGCCATCCGGTCGGCGAGGCCGAGGTCGGCCAGCAATATCCGCGCCATGCGCTCGGCCTTGTTGGTGACGACGGTCGTCGCGACGCCGAGCGCGTCGAGGCGGTCGAGCGCGTCGGCGAGGCCGGGGAAGGGGCGGCTGTGCACCGCGATATGCGCCTCGTAATAGCGCAGCAGTTCGGGATAGAGCCGCTCGGCTTCGCCTTCGGGTGCGCCTCCGGTCGCGAGCAATCCCTGATCGAGCATATGCTTCGCGCCGAGCCCGATCATCGGCCGCACCTCGGCCACGGTCAGCGGTGCGCGGTCGATCAGCGATAGCGCATGGTTCACCGCGGCGGTCAGGTCGGCGGCGGTATCGACGAGCGTGCCGTCGAGATCGAAGCCGACGATGCGAAAGGGGAAATCGGTCATGGACCCCCGCATGGCGCGACGGTCTGGAATCCGCAATGATTTGCTGGCATGGCGGCGCGCATGAGCAATTCGATCGCCGCCATCATCCTCGCCGCGGGCAAGGGCACCCGCATGAAGTCCGACCTGCACAAGGTCCTGCACCCGATTGCGGGGCGGCCGATGCTGCTGCACCTCATGGCGAGCGTCGATGCACTGGCGCCGGCCAAGACGGGCGTCGTGGGCGGCGACAAGGCCGACCAGATCGAGGCCGCGCTGGCGGACAGCGCCGAACTGGCGGTGCAGGATCCGCAACTCGGCACGGGCCATGCGGTGCAACAGGCCGAAACGGCGCTGGCGGCGTTCGACGGCGATGTGCTGATCCTTTACGGCGACGTGCCCTTTGTTCCCGCCGCGACGATGCAGGCAATGATCGACCGGCTTGGCGCTCCCGACGCGCCCGCGGTCGTCGTACTGGCGTTCGAGCCCGCCGATCCGCTGCAATATGGGCGCGTGATCACCGAAGGCGATCGGGTCGTGAAGATGGTCGAGCACAAGGATGCGACCGATGAAGAGCGCGCGGTAAGGCTCTGCAATTCGGGGTTGATGGCGGCGAAGGCGCGCGACCTGTTCGCTTTGCTCGCGCGCGTGACCGACGACAATGCCGCGAAGGAATATTATCTCGTCGACATCGTCAATATCGCCAATGCCGACGGACGGCATTGCGCGGTCGTGAAGACCGATCCGCGCGATGTCGCGGGGATCAACAGCCGCGCAGAACTCGCGCAGGCCGAGGCGCAGTGGCAGGCGTTCCGGCGCGAGGAAGCGATGGCCGATGGCGCGTCGCTGCGCGCGCCCGATACCGTCTGGTTCTCATGGGATACCGAACTCGGCCGCGACGTGACGATCGAGCCCAATGTCTTTTTCGGACCCGGCGTGAAGGTCGCCGACAAGGTCAATATCCGCGCCAACTGCCATATCGAGGGCGCGACGATCGGCGAGGGCTGCGAGGTCGGACCGTTCGCGCGACTCCGCCCCGGTACGATCCTTGGCGAGAAGGCGAAAATCGGCAATTTCGTGGAGACCAAGAAGGCCGTGCTTGGGAAGGGCGCCAAGGCGAACCACCTGACCTATCTGGGCGACGTCAGCGTCGGCGCGGGCGCGAACATCGGCGCGGGCACGATCACCTGCAACTATGACGGCTATTTCAAATACCGGACCGAGATCGGGGCGAATGCCTTCATCGGATCGAACAGCGCGCTCGTCGCGCCGGTGAAGATCGGCCGCGACGCGATCGTCGCCGCGGGCAGCGCGGTGACGCGCGATGTCGCCGACGGCGAGCTGCGGCTCGTGCGCGGCGAGCAACTCGTCAAACCCGGCTGGGCCGACCGTTTCCACGACACGATGCGCAAGAAGAAGGCGGCGGAGCAGGGCAAGTGAGCGATCGTTACGACAGCAAGCCTTTCCTGCGCTTCGTCGACGCCTGGGTGCTCGACGCCATCGGCCATCTCGATGCGGCCACCGACGCCTATTGCAAGGCGATGGTCCCCAGCCTCGAAAAGAGCTTCGGCATCAAGGGGACATGGCCCCAGATCGTCGAAAAGCAGATGAAGTTCCCGCCCGAGCTTGCCGGGCAAATCCAACGCATCTGGGAAGAGGGCAAGGCCCGCTTCGAGGCGGGCAATGGCGGGGCTGCCGACCCGGTGCAGTTCGCGATGATCTTCGTCGACCGGAATTTCGGACGCACCCCCGGATTGACATGATATCATGATATGATATCAGTATATCAATGACGCGGATACTCGCCGACCTGCCCGATGAGGACATCAAATGGCTCGATCAGCTTGCGGCTGAGCAGGGCAAGTCGCGCGCCTCGATTCTGCGCGAGGCTGTCGCGTCCTATAAGGCGCGATCGCCCGAGCCGGGCGATCTCGACTGGATCGATCAGGCGTTCGGGATATGGAAAGACCGAACGGATATCGGGGATTCGGTCGAATGGCAGCGTCGCGAGCGTGCGTCCTGGACCCGGCCGTGGGACGAGGATTATGAAGCGGCAAAAGCCGAATTTCCCGATCTTTTCGATGAAGAGGACGATCGTCAGCGGCAAATTTATCTGGATATGCTCGCAGGAAAATATCCCGCCTCGCGCAAGCCTGACAAACAGTGACCGGCTTCTCCTTCGATTCCAATATCCTGATCGACGCTCTTGCCGGGTTCGAGCCGGCACGGGCCGAAATCCGCCGCGCTTTCAGTTCGGGCGCGCGCGCTTGGGTCAGCCGAATGGTATGGGTCGAGGTGCTTTCAAAAGGATCGCAGGAAACGCTTGGCAAAGCCGAAGCCTTTCTGTTGCGCTTCGGAGTTGACGAGATTGATGCCGGGATTGCGGAGCGTGCTGCGGCGCTCCGCCGCGAGCGGCCTCGTCTCAAATCACCCGATGCTATCATATTGGCGACCGCGCTTACCCGCGGCCGCGTTCTCGTGACCCGAAACATCAGGGATTTTCCGGCGGCGATGCCGGGTATCCGCGTTCCTTACACGCTCTAGAAGAAAGCATAGCTCCCATGTGCGGCATCATCGGAATCATCGGCAAGGATCAGGTGGCGGACCGGTTGGTCGACGGCCTCAGGCGCATGGAATATCGCGGCTATGACTCGGCCGGGGTGTGCACGGTCCAGGGCGGGCAACTGATCCGTCGTCGTGCCGAGGGAAAGCTCAATAATCTCGTCAAGGAACTTGGCAGCAATCCCGCGCCCGGCACCGTCGGCATCGCGCACACGCGCTGGGCGACGCACGGCGCGCCGACGACGAGCAACGCGCACCCGCATGCGACGGGCGAGGTCGCGCTCGTCCACAACGGAATCATCGAGAATTTCAAGCCGCTGCGCGAGGCGCTGCAGGCGCGCGGCCGCAGTTTCGAAAGTGAAACCGATACGGAGGTCGTCGCGCATCTCGTTTCCGAACAGGTCGAGGCCGGCCTGTCGCCGCAGGACGCGGTAAAGGCCGTATTGCCGCAGCTGCGCGGCGCCTTCGCGCTCGCCATCGCGTTCCGCCAGCATCCCGATTTGCTGATCGGCGCGCGCCTCGGCTCGCCGCTCGTCGTCGGCTATGGCGAGGGAGAGACCTATCTCGGCTCCGACGCGCTCGCGCTCGCGCCGCTGACGCAGCGGATCGCCTACCTCGACGAGGGCGACTGGGGCGTCATCACAACCGGCGGCGCACAGATTTACGACGCCGACAACAATCCGGTGAGGCGCGAGATCACCACCTCCGGCGTCACCGCCGCCGCGGTCGAGAAGGGCAACTACCGCCACTTCATGCAGAAGGAGATTTTCGAGCAGCCGACCGTCGTCGCGCAGACGCTCTCTTCCTACATCCGCCCGCTCGAACAGACCGTCGCGTTGCCGCAGATGGACTTCGACCTGTCGAAGATCGAGCGCATCACCATCGTCGCGTGCGGCACCAGCTTCTACGCCGGCATGGTCGCGAAATATTGGTTCGAGACTTTCGCGCGCGTACCGGTCGATATCGATGTCGCGTCCGAATTCCGCTACCGCGATCCGGTGCTCCAACCCGGCGGGCTCGCGCTCTTCATCTCGCAATCGGGCGAGACCGCCGATACGCTCGCCGCGCTGCGCCACTGCAAGGCGAACGGCCAGACGATCGCGGTCGTCGTCAATGTTCCGACCAGCAGCATGGCGCGCGAGGCCGACCTGTTGCTCCCCACCCACGCCGGCCCCGAAATCGGTGTCGCGTCGACCAAGGCCTTCACCTGCCAGCTTGCCGTGCTCGCGGCGCTCGCCGCGCATCTCGCGCTCAAGAAGGGCAAGCTCAGCGCCGATGAGGAGCGCGAGATCGTCAGGCATCTGATCGAGGCGCCCGCCGCCTTGAACGCCGCGCTGGCGCATGACGAGGAAATTGCCAGGATGGCGCATCTCGTCGCCCCGGCGCGCGACGTGCTCTATCTCGGCCGCGGCCCCGACTATCCGCTCGCGCTCGAAGGCGCGCTCAAGCTCAAGGAAATCAGCTATATCCACGCCGAAGGCTACGCCTCGGGCGAGATGAAGCACGGCCCGATCGCGCTGATCGACGAGGCGGTTCCGGTGATCGTCCTCGCGCCGAGCGGCCCCTTGTTCGAAAAGACCGTCAGCAACATGCAGGAAGTGATGGCGCGCGGCGGCAAGATCGTCCTGATCAGCGACGCCGAGGGCCTGGCCGAAGCCGGCGACGGCTGCATGGCGACGATCGAAATGCCCAAGGTCCACCCGCTGATCGCGCCGCTGGTGTACGCGGTGCCGGTGCAGCTCTTGGCCTATCATGTCGCGGTTGCGAAGGGCACCGATGTCGACCAGCCGCGCAATCTGGCGAAGTCGGTCACGGTCGAATAGGCGCATCGGAGAATTTGGCCTTGTCGAAGATATTCCACGATCTCAACTTGTCGGCTTTCTGGGAGGCTTCAGACTGGGCTGACGGAGAGTATGTCGAGCCATTGCCAAGCACTGACCTTATTGGATCGGTGGAGCAGGAGCTCGGGTATAAATTGCCGGCGGCGTATATCGAACTGATGCTGTCGCAGAACGGAGGCTGCCCCCTCAATACATGTTATCGGACTTCCACGGCTACATCGTGGGCGGAAGATCATGTCGCGATAACGGGAATCAAAGGCATTGGGAGAACCAAGATTTGGTCTCTTTGTGGTCAGCTGGGAAGCAGGCAGGCCAATGAGGAATGGGGCTATCCAGACATCGGCATCTACTTTGGCGATTGCCCGTCGGCGGGTCACGACATGTTGTGTCTCGACTACCGGGAATGTGGGCCCTCAGGTGAACCCAAGGTCGTGCACGTTGACCAAGAGTGCAACTATGAGATCACATTTGTTGCCGAAAACTTCGAAGCGTTCGTACGCGGGCTTGAGCACGAAGATGCCTTTGAACTTGAAGTTGAGGGCGGTTCGAACGTCGCGCCGAAGGCAACATCTGTTTGGGTCGATCCCGATTTCGCCGCGGAGCACGGTTTGAAAGCAGGCGACGAAAAGCGTCCCAACGAGCCATGACTGACTTCAGACACAGCGACAGGCCATGAAATCATGAAGACTTGGACCGCTACCTGCCATTGCGGCGCCGTCACGGTGCGGCTTGCCAAGGCGCCCGAAGAGGTCGCCGAGTGCAATTGCTCGCTCTGCTTTTCGCACGGGATCCTGTGGGCCTATTGCTCGCCGAAGGACGTCACGATCGAGGGGCCGACGCAAACCTATAATCGCGCCGACCGGCCGAACCCCAATTCGGACCTGCATTTCTGTGCGAGCTGCGGCTGCTCGACCCACTGGTCGGCGACGGAAGGGCTGATCGAACGGATGGGCGGTGCGGTCGACCTGATGGGCGTCAACATGCGCCTCTTTGCGCCGGAGCAGCTCAGCGGATTGAAGCTCAGCTTCCCCGACGGGCGCGGCTGGTCGGGCGAGGGGCCGTGGGGCTATGCGCGCGACGCCGGGGTCATGCCCTAGGGTCATGTCCTTCGCCGCCATCATCTTCGACTTCGACGGCGTCGTGGCCGACAGCGAGGTGCGCGCCAACCTGTCGCTGTCGGAAAGCCTGACCGCGGCCGGCATGCCGACGACCTATGAAGAGAGCCTGCGCGATTATTACGGCCACAATTGGCAGGAAACGCAGCGGCGGATCGAGGCGCGCTTCGGGCGTCCGCTTCCCGCCGATTTTCGCGAGACGCACCGCACCCGCGCGCGGGCGCGTTTCATGGAAGGTTTCGACGCGGTTCCGGGCGTCGCCGATTTCCTGGGCGCGCTCGGCGGCACGCCGCGCGCCATCGCCTCATCGAGCCGCGCCGAATATATCGGCTGGGCGCTCGGGCTGTTCGGGCTCGGTCATCATTTCGGCGCGCATGTCTACAGCGCCGACGGCTGGGACCGCGGCAAGCCGTTTCCGGACATCTATCTCGCCGCCGCCGCGGGGCTGGGCGTCGACCCGGCGGCGTGCCTTGCGATCGAGGATTCGCCGACCGGTGCGCGCGCCGCGATCGCGGCGGGGATGACCGTCGTCGGCTTCTGCGGCGCGGGGCATATC
>JAEWIL010000203.1 GCA_023387085.1 Pseudomonadota bacterium
GCGTCACCTGCGCGTCGGCGACGCGCACGCCCTGCTGGCGGAGATCCTCGACGAGGCGCGGCTGCGCGGCCTGGACGATCGTCGCGGTCGCCTCATGCTGCGTGTCGAGCCTGACCGTCACGCCCGCGTCGCCTGTCAGCATCGACACGTCGAGGCGGCCGAGATGGCGGGGCATCAGGCGAAAGCTGATGTCACCCTTGTCCGATTTGGTCGCGGCGATGTCGGCGGCGAGCTGCGCGATCCACTGGTCGTCGCTGCTCATGTCGAGCACCCGCTCGGCGACCGGCGCGGGCTTGGCGGCTTCGGCCAGCGGCGCGGCGCCCTGAAGATCGGGCTGCGCGAAGAGCACGGTCATCGAAGCGCCGGCGTCGAGGACGGGCTTCGCAGTCGCGGGTGCGGCGGAAGCGGGAACGGCCGGCTGAGATGGCGCGGCTTCGGCGACCCGAACGGGCATCAGCGTCTGCGGTGCGGCTTCGGCCGGGCGATGAAGCCCGGTCGGCGCAGCGGGCTTTGCGGCCCTTTCGGCGACCGGCTTGTCGGCCACGGGGATCGCCGCGGCAGCCACTGTAACGGCGACCGGAGTTTCGGTGGCGGCGGTGGGCTCCACGACGATGACGGCTGCAGCGGCGGCCTCCGAACGCTCGGCCTCGCCGACCGCCGGCGTGTCGTCGCCTGCGCGCATAGTCGGCGCGGGCTTGTCGCATGCGGGCGCGCCATTCTTGAGCGGGGTCGCAATGGCGATCAGCAGGCTGGCCGCCGCGGCTGCGTCGTCGACAGGCTGCGTATCGCCCGGCCTTGCGGGCGTCCTTACTGCCGGTTCGGCGGAGAGCGCGGTATCGACCGGCGCGTCGGCGATCGGCTGAGCGAGGCCGAACAGCGCGGCGGCCGGCGGCGTCGTCGGCCGCGCGGGCCGGGCGGGCGCGGCATCCGGCGTTTCGGAGACGATCGGCATAGTGGCTTGGGGAGCGGGCTGCCCCGCGGTCTGGACGCCGAAAGGATTCGCGGCAACCGGCATGGAAGGCGTGGCGGTCGGGCTGGGTAAAGCGGACACGACCGGAGCCGCCGTGACGGCCGCGGTTGTCGCTGGCACGTTCGCGAGCAATTGCTCGAAGCCCGGTTCGCTCGACGCATTGCCCACAGCCGCCGCTTGGCCCAGCACCGCGAGAATCGCGGCGGCGCCGGTCTGCGCCGGGGTCTGGGGAAGCGACGCCATCATGCCACGCCTCCGTCAATCAGCCGCAAGCTCATCGCGCGGCGGCGATGCGGACGGTTGGCGTCGGCGCGGCGCTCCTGTTCCTGCGCTTCCGACTTGCGGCTGCGTTCGTAAAGCCGGACGGCCGATTCTTCCTTCATCATCGCGCTCTGGGCGACGACGCCCGCCTCGTCGCGGCGAACACCTGCATTGACGAGCGGCGCGGCGAGATTTTCCTTGGCCATGTCGAGCCGCATGCCGAGTTCGCCGATCGTGTTGAGCGCGCGGCCCGCGACCGCGCCCTTCGCCATCGCGAGGTCAGTGCGCAGCACCTCGAGGCGCTTCGACAGTTCGACGAGGCTTGCAAGTTCGCCCTTGGCGCGCGCGAGATTGGCTTCGGCCATCTGATGTTCGACGGTGCGCACGCGGATGATGCGTTTGCGGCGTGCGGTGCGGGCGTTCATGCAATATATCCTTCGATCAGGGCTTGGCGGGATGTTTCGAAATCGACCTGGGCGCTGGCGGCCTGCGACACGAAGGCGAGCTGGTGCGCGCGCATCGCGATCGCTTCGTCGAGCACCGGATCGCCGCCGGCGACATAAGCGCCCATCAGCATCAGATCGCGATTCTCTTCATAGGAAGACCAGAGCTGGCGAAAGCGCGCGGCGGCGGCGGCATGGTCGGGATCGACCGAATCGGCCATGGTGCGCGACAGCGACCGGGCGACGTCGATCGCGGGATAGACGCCCTGTTCGGCGAGAGTACGCGACAGGATGATGTGGCCGTCGACGATCGCGCGCGCGCTGTCGACGACCGGGTCGTCGATGTCGCCGCCGTCGGCGAGGACGGTATAGAGAGCGGTGATCGATCCGCCGGTCGCATTGTCGTTGCCGGCGCGTTCGACGAGCGAGGGGATCAGCGCGAAGGTCGAGGGCGGATAGCCCTTCATCGTCGGCGGTTCGCCCAGCGTCAGCCCGATTTCCCGCTGGGCGTGGGCGACGCGGGTCAGGCTGTCGATGAGGAGCAGCACTTTCTTGCCCTCGGCACGAAAGCTTTCGGCGATCGCGGTCGCGCGCATCGCGGCGCGCAGGCGAAGCAGCGGCGGATGGTCGGCGGGGACCGCGACGACGACCGATTTCTTGCGGACGGCGGGCGGCAGCTTGGTCTCGACGAAGTCGCTGACCTCGCGGCTGCGTTCGCCGATCAGGCCGACGACGATCACGTCGCATTCGGTGCCGGCGATCATCTGGCCCATCAGAACCGACTTGCCGACGCCCGACCCCGCGATGATCGCGACGCGCTGGCCCTCGCCGATGGTGAGCAGGCCGTTGATTGCGCGCACACCCATGTTGAGCGGCTTCGTCACGCGGCCGCGGCGCAGTGGATTGACCTTGCGGCCGGCCAGCGGCCACTGGAACTGCGACTTGACCGGCGGACGGCCGTCGAGCGGGTGGCCCTGGGCATCGATGATCCGGCCCAGCAGCGCTTTGCCGACCGCGACCATCGAGCTTGCGCCGTGCGGTTCGACCGGGGCACCGGTGACGAGCGGCATGTTCGTGTCGAAGGGGAGGACGAGGCTGCGGTGGCCACGAAAGCCGACGACCTCGCCATAGACATAGTCATTGTTTGCCGACTTGATGCGGACGTTGCTGCCGAGCGGCTGGGGGAAGCCCGACACCTCGAGCATGATCCCTTCGTGCGCGACGAGCGTGCCGATGCGGCGCGGGCTCGCGTCGCGAAGCTCGACGGGCGCGAGCAACTGCTGCGCGGTCATCGCCAGGCGGCGGGTCATGCGTCGTCCCCTTCGCTGCCGAGCGCGGCGCGGAGTTCGTTGAGGTAGACGGCGCGGCCATGTTCGATCCAGCCAGCCGAGGTTTCGACGCGGACGGTGCCGCGCGTCATCGACGGGTCGGCCTCGATCGGCAGCGCGATCGCGGCATCGACGAGCAGCGCGGCGTCGGCTGGATTGACCCACAGGGTGCGCGCCTTGTCCGCTTCGGCGACCATCGCGGCGGCGATGTCGGCCTGTGCTTGCAGCCATTCGGCGTCGATCGGCGCCTGGCCGACGATCTGGCGAACCAGTCGTTCGACCGTCTCGGCGATCAGCTGCGCAAGTTCCTCGCTGGGCTCGTCCTGGAGCGCCTCGGCCCCCGCGACGAGCGCGAGCAATTGCTCGCGTTCGACGGCGAAAGCAGCTTCGGCAAGGCGCTGCCCTTCGGCCAGTCCCCGAGCGAAAGGATCGTCCGCCGCTTCGGCTTCGGCGGGCGGGGCTTCGACCGGCACCATTTCGGCGGCCGGCGGCGGGCCGAAATGAAGGGGACGAAAACCGCGGCCTTCCGCCATGGCGGCAGCAAGCGAAATGACGGTCGCTTCGGCGGCGCGATCAGACATAGTCGTCCGCTCCGCCCGCGATCATGATTTCGCCGCTCGCCGCCATCTGGCGAACGATCTGCATGATCGCCTTCTGTGCATCGTCGACGTCGGTGCGCTTGACCATCGTCATTTCGGCCATTTCGTCGCGGATCGTTTCCGACGCGCGTTTCGACATGGTCGCGAGGCAGCGGTCGACCATGTCGGCGTCGGTGCCCTTGAGCGCGACCGCAAGCTGCGCGGCATCGACCGAGCGGAGTACGGTGCCGAGCGCCTTGGCGTCGAGATCGCGCAGATTTTCGAAGATGAACATTTCTTCCTCGATGATCTGGGCAAGCAGCTTGTCGGTCTTTTTGAGTGTGCGGATCGTGCGTTCGCTGAGCTGCTTCGGCATTTTCTTCATGATCTTGGCGACGTCGCCGGGGCCGCCGATCGGCTGCTTGGCGACCCGCTGGCCGCTGACGTTCGCGGCGGCGAGCACCGATTCGAGATCCTCGATCGCGGCGGCGGGAACCGAGGTGAGCTGCGCGGCGCGCAGCACCAGCTCGGCCTGGAGCGCTTCGTCGAGCGCCTCGATCGCGCGCGCGGCGACGTCGGGAATCAGCACCGACAGGATCAGGGCGCCGACCTGCGGATGCTCGTTGGCGAGCAGCGCGCTGATCGCGTCGACATCCATCCAGCGCAGCATCTCGAGCGACGCGGCGCTGGATTGGGGCGCGACGGCGGCGAGGATGTTGTCGGCGCGCACGTTGCCGACCGCTTCGTGGATCACGCTGCGGATGCGCGTGTCGGCGCCGACCGCGAGCGCGCTGACGTTGCGGCTTTCGGAGACGAACTGGTCGAGCGCCTGCTCGATCTGGCTTTCGCTGGCATTCGCGCTGTCATACATCGACTTCGCGATCTGCCGCACCTCCTCGGGGCCGAGATGCTTGAGTATCGTCGCGGCCTCGCTCTCGTCGAGCAACATCAGGAGGATGGCGGCGGCCGAAGCCCCTTCGATCGCGGGCAGGGTGCGCGGAGCGTCTTCGGTCAGCGTGTCGATTTCGTCAGGCACGGGCGCCCTCCTGCATCAGCTGGCGGACGACGAGCGCGGCACGCGCCGAATCCTGGCGGACGAATTCGCGGACCAGGTTGGCGCGCGCTTCATAGCTCGGTGCGGCTTCGATCATCTCGAGCGTGATCGCGTTGCCCGCGTGCGGGTTAGCGAGGGTCGCGGGGTTCTCGGTCACCGCGAGCAATGTTTCCTCGATCTGCGCTTCGCGTTCGGCGCGCTGGGTGGCGCGCTGTTTCGCGGAACGGATCAGCGGGCGGCCGATGAAGAAGAATGCGAGGATCGCGGCAAGGATCGCGCCGGCCTGCTTGATCAGGGGCAGAAACCACGGTTGGTCGTAGAAGGCGGGGGCTGCGTCCTCGACCTTGACGAACGGACGCTGGCTGATCGCGACGAGATCGCCGCGCGCGGCGTCGAACCCGACCGCGCCCTTCACCAGACTGTCGATCTTGGCGATGTCGGTTTGGGTCAACGCCTTCTTGCCCTGATTAAGCGCGACTGCGACCGATACGCGGCGAAGCCGACCCTGCGGCTGGTGGGTGACCGAAATCTCGCGGCCGACCTCATAGGCACGGGTTGCGTTTTCATTGCTGTTCGTCTGCGCTGCGCCCGGGGCGCCGGCGGCCGAGGGAACGGGTGCAGTGTCGGTGACGGTCGAGGCCTGCGGCGGCTGGTTCGACAGCGCGCCCGGAATGCCGACGGCGGGCGGCGGAGCGCCGTCGCCGCTGATGCTGCGCGTCACCTGTTCGCTGGTCAGCGCGCGGTCGTCCTTGGGGAAGCTTTCGCGCGTCGCCTGGCTTTCGGACATGTCGACATCGGCATGAACCTCGACGGTGTAGTTGCCGGCGCCGAGCATCGGTCCGAGCAAGGTGTCGAGCGCGCGGCGGAAGCGATCCTCGACCTGCGTCTGGAGCTGGAAGGCCTTCATGTCGCCGTTCGACGCGCCGTCGCTGAGCAGCGCGCCGCGCTGGTCGATCACCTGCACCTGGTCGGCGTTCATGCCGGGAACCGACGAGGCGACGAGAAAGCGGATCGCCTGCACCTGGCCGTCGCTGAGCGAGCGGCCGTTCTGGAGCGTGAGCATGACCGAGGCGGTTGCGGGCTTGTCCTCGCGGACGAACAGGCTGGGTTCGGCGGCGGCGATGTGGACGCGTGCGGTCTTGACCGCGTCGATCGTCTCGATCGTGCGCGACAGGTCGGCTTCGCGCGCCGAGCGCAGCGTTTCGCCCTCGATCGCGCGGCTCGACCCCATCGGCAGCTGGGCGATCAGGCTGTCGCCGCTCGGCTGCGCCTTGGGCAGGCCTTGCCCCGCCAGTGCGATGCGGGCCTGATACAGCTTGTCGGCGTCGACGGTCAGCGCGCCGGTCGTCGGATCGATGGTGTGCGCGATGCCTTGCGACTGCAGGGCGTCGGCGACCGCCGACTTGTCGCTGTCGTCGAGCCCGGCGAAGAGTTGCGCTTGCGGCGCCGACTGCGTCATGAACCAGGCAAGCGCGGCGATGCCGATCGCGGTCGTGGTGGCGATCGCGGGCAGGGCGCGCTGGACGGCGGGCTGGCGGACGAACTGCTGGACGGGCGCAAAACGGCCACCCATCGCGGGGACGGGCAGGCGGTTGGTGTCGTCGACGGGGGTCAGGATCTGGGTTTCGGCCATGGGTTACACCGGCATGTTCATGATGTCGCGATACGCGGAGAGCAGCTTGTTGCGGACCTGAAGCGTCGTCTCGAAACCGAGCGAGGCTTTCTGCCGCTCGATCATCACGCTGACGATGTCGTGCGTGTCGCCGCGTTCGTAGGCTTCGCTGAGTTCACTCGCTTTCGTCTGCTGGGCGTTGACCTGCTGCAGGGCATTGCTGATTGCCGCGCCGAAGTCGGGCGCGGTTCCTGTGGCGCTGCCCCCAAGTCCGCCGACGCCGCCGTCGATGCCGCCCGCGGTACCGCGTCCGGCGGCGCGTTGCAGCGCCTGGTTCTGATTGAGAATCGAACTGCGCATCTGCAGCAGCCGGCTCGGGTCAATCGTGCTCATAAGCTGTCATCCGTCCTGAGCGCGGCGGTCTGCCGCACGCCCGGAGAGTAATGCAAAGCGCATGCCAGATTTTTAAAGCACGAGTTTTCAGGGATTTGTCTGGCTATCAAACAGGCTTAACGCGCTCTTCGACATTTTTTTGACGGGCTTGCTTAATCCGCGTCAGGGGCGGCCGTTACTGCATCCGTGACCGCTCGCCGAGCCCTCACGATACGGGAATTGGCCAAACGGGCCGGAAAGGAACATTATGACTGTCATCAACACCAATGTGAGCGCGCTCCGCGCCCAGAACAGCTCGCGTGTTGCCAACAAGATGCAGGCCACCGCGATGGAACGCCTGTCGAGCGGCAAGCGCATCAACAGCGCGAAGGACGATGCTGCCGGCCTCGCCGTCGCGACCCGCATGCAGGCTGCTTCGCGCGGCTTCACGCAGGCGATCCGCAACGCCAACGACGGCATTTCGCTCGCGCAGACCGCCGATAGCGGCGCGGGCAGCATCTCGGACATCCTCGTTCGCATGCGCGACCTGGCGATGCAGGCTTCGACCGGCACGCTGAGCGACGCCGACCGCGCGCTGGTGCAGAAGGAAGTCACCGCGCTGATCTCGCAGATCGGCGACATCACGACGCAGACGACCTTCAATGGCAACAAGCTGCTCGACGGCAGCGTGACCGCCGGCTTCGACATCCAGACCGGCCTCAACACCGGTGAAAAGGTGAACATCACGATCGGGAATCTCACGGCGACGACGCTCGGCGTCAACGCGCTTTCGGTTGCGACGGCTGCCGGCGCCACCGGCGCTCTGGCGACGCTCGACACCGCGATCACCACGGTGGCCGGCGAACGCGCCAACATCGGTGCGCAGCAGAACCGCCTGGAAGCGGCTGTCGACAATTTGACGGCCCGCGTTACCAACCTCGACGAATCGCGTTCGCGCATCGAAGACGCCGACTTCTCGGCCGAATCGACGAAGCTCGCCGCTGCCGGCATCCTGTCGCAGGCATCGACCGCGATGCTCGCCCAGGCGAACCAGAGCGCGCAGGGCGTGATGAACCTGCTCCGCTAAGGCGGAAACGCAGCTATGAATTCAGGCCGACTTTGGTTGGTCCCTTTATTGGCCTGATACGACGCCCCGGCTCCCCACAGCCGGGGCGTCTTTATTTGCTGTTCGTGACCGAACAGAAGCGGCACCGGCTCGCTTCGGGCGTAAACGGACTCTCAATGAAAATCCCGCGACTTCGGCAGGATGCGGACGTTGCGCGGATGTCCATGGCGCTGGGCATGGCCGCGCGGCACTTGCGGATGCTTGACCTCGTCGGCGCGACAGAGTTCGGGATCGAAACCCCGGTCGCTTCCCAGCGCGTCGAGCATCGCCGTGCGATCGACGATGCGCGTCGCCATCAGGTGGATCACGCCTTCCTTGCTTCGCTGCACTTCGCCCTCGGCGAGCATCAGTCGCGATGCCATCACCGCGCGGCGCTGGCGTTCGAAAAGCCGCGCCCAGAGCAGGATGTTGACGATTCCGCTCTCGTCCTCGATCGTGATGAAGATCGCATTGCCCTTGCCGGGGCGCTGGCGGATCAGCACCACCCCGGCGCTCCGCACGATCGTTCCGTTCTTCGCCGCTGCAACCTCGCGCGCGCTCAGCACGCCCTCGCGCGCGAAGGCGCCGCGCAGGAACGCCATCGGATGGCCTTTCAGCGACAAGCGTGTCGTCTGGTAATCGGTCAGCACCTGTTCGACCATCGGGGTCGGCGGCAGCTCTGCATCCTCCTCGAAACCCAGTTCGTTCGCTTCGGCCGCGCCGAACAGCGGCAGCACTCCCTGCCGCACCCGCCGCGCGTCCCACAGCGCGGGTCGCCGGTCGAGCCCCATCGACCGGCACGCATCGGCCTCGGCGAGCAAGTGTAGCGCCCGCGCGGGCAGCTTGGCGCGGCGAGCAAGGTCCTCGACCGAGGCGAAGGGCGCGGCGTTGCGTGCATCGGCGATCAGATTGGCCCATTCTTCGCGGAATCCATCGACCTGCCGAAAGCCCAGCCGGAGCGCGAGCGCCCCATCGTCACGCCGTTCGAGGCTGTTGTCCCAATGGCTGGTATTGACGTCGATCGCCCGCACCTCGACCCCATGCTCGCGCGCATCGCGCACAAGCTGCGCGGGGGCGTAGAAGCCCATCGGCTGCGAATTGAGGATGCCGCAGGCGAAGACGGCGGGGTGGTAATGCTTGATCCATGACGAGACATAGACGAGCCGCGCAAAGGACTGGGCGTGGCTTTCGGGAAAGCCATAGCTGCCAAAACCCTCGATCTGCTTGAAGCAGCGTTCGGCGAAGTCCTTCTCATAACCTCGCGCAACCATGCCATTGACCATTTTCGCGCCGAAATTTTGTATCGTGCCGACATTGCGAAAGGTGGCCATGGCACGTCGTAATTCATTCGCTTCTGCGGGCGTGAAGCCAGCGGCAGTGATCGCAAGGTTCATTGCCTGCTCCTGAAAGAGCGGCACGCCGTAAGTGTGGCCCAAGACCTCGCGCAGTTCATTGGGATTATGCGGCGGCGCGGGGGAGGGGAATTCGACCGGTTCTTCGCCGTTCCGTCGGCGCAGATAGGGATGAACCATGTCGCCCTCGATCGGTCCGGGACGGACGATCGCGACCTGTACGACCAGATCATAGAGTTTTCGGGGGCGCAGGCGCGGGAGCATGTTGATCTGCGCGCGACTCTCGACCTGAAAGACGCCGATGCTGTCTCCCCTGCACAACATGTCGTAAACGGCCGGATCCTTGGAATCGATGTCGAGCTCCAGCGTGTGGTCGCCAAGGCCATGGTCGCGCATCAGGTCGTAGCATTTGCGGATGCAGGTGAGCATGCCTAGTGCGAGGACATCGACCTTCATCAAGCCCAACGCGTCGATATCGTCCTTGTCCCATTCGATGAAGGTTCGCTTCTCCATCGCGGCATTATGGATCGGAACCAGCTCGTCGAGCCGTCCCTGAGTGAGCACGAACCCTCCCACATGCTGGGACAAGTGGCGGGGCGCCTTGAGCAATTCGCCGACGAAGCGGTGCAGGCGTTCGACCTCGCCATTGTGCGGGTTCAGGCCCGCCTCGACGAGCCGTTCGACCGGTACGTCATCACCCCAACTCCCCCAGCTTGTATCGGCGAGGCGCTGGGTTACATCCTCGCTCAGGCCGAGCGCCTTGCCGACCTCGCGGATCGTGCTGCGCGGCCGGTAGTGAATGACGGTCGCGGCAATCGCGGCGCGGTCACGCGTATAGCGGTCGTAAATATATTGGATGACCTCTTCACGCCGCTCATGCTCGAAATCGACATCGATATCGGGAGGCTCGTCCCGTTCCGCCGACACAAACCGAGAGAAGAGCAGCTTATGTTCGTCGGGATCGACCGAGGTAATTCCCAGCAGAAAGCAGACGATTGAATTGGCGGCGGACCCCCGGCCCTGGCACAGGATTGGAGGTTTCTGCGCGCGCGCGAAACGGACGAGATCGTAGACGGTGAGGAAGTAATAAACATAGTTCCGCTTCCGGATCAGGCGGAGTTCGTTCCCGACCATCTGGCGGATTTTCGGTTTCAGCGGGGCGCCATAGCGTTTCTCCGCCGCCGTCTTCACCAGATGGTGGAGATAGTTGAACGGCTTCCAGCCCGGCGGCACCGGCTCGTGCGGATATTCGTAGCGCAGGTCTTCGAGATCGAAACGGATGCGAGCGAGCAGCTTCGCGCTTTGCTCGATTGTCATGGGATAGCCGCCGAACAGACGCTTCATCTCGGCGGGCGCTTTCAGATAACGCTCGCCATTGGCGCGCAGCCTCTTGCCGGCTTTTGAGAGCGTCGTTCCTTCGCGGATACAGGTGATAATGTCGTGTAGCGGACGTTGTTCCCGGGTTGCGTAAAGCGCGTCGTTGGTTGCGAGCAGCGGTACGCCCGTTGCCGCCGACAGCCGTTGGAGCGCCGCCAGCCGGCGCGCGTCGGCTCCCGATTGCGGCATTGTCGCCGCCAGCCATACCGATTTTGGGCGCGCCTGTTTGAGAGTGCGGAGCAGCGTTTCATCGCCTTCCATCGCGATCAGCAACAGGTCGTCGCAATGGTCGAGCAGGTCTGCAATGGTTAGGAGGCACTCGCCCTTCTGGGCGCGCAGATTACCGGTCGATAGAAGACGCGTCAGTCGTCCCCATCCGTGACGGCTCACCGGATAGGCGACGATGTCGGGGGTGTCATCGGCGAAGACGAGCCGTGCGCCGACCGCCAGCCGGAAACCCGCCACCATCTCGGGCTTCTTGACCTGCAGCTCTTTCAGAAAGGCCCATGCCCGCACCACCCCCGCGACACTGTTGCGGTCGGCGATACCGATGCCCGCCATGCCGAGTTCCAGCGCGCGCGCTACCATCTCGGCTGGGTGCGAGGCGCCGCGCAGGAAGCTGTAGTTGGTCGCGGCGACCAGTTCGGCGAAACCGGGTTCGGGGTCGGCAGGCACTTCGTTCATGCGAACAGCCCGTGGATATACCAGCGCGGGTCGGGCTTCTCGTCGTAAAGCCCGTGGCGAAAGAGCCAGTAGCGGCGACCCTGCACATCCTCGACGCGGTAATAGTCGCGCGTCAGCCCTGCGTTGTCACGGCGGCGCCACCATTCGGCGGCGATGCGTTCGGGGCCTTCGTAGCGGCGCACGGCGTGAAAGGCGCGGCGCCAGCGAAAGCGCTGGGGCGGGCCGTCGGGAACCTCGGCGATCACCTCGATCGGCTGCGGCGGATCGAACAGATGGAAGGGGCGCGCCGGGGGCTCGCCGGGTTCCGGAGCCTGCCAGCGTGCGGGCGGCGGCGCGTCGATCGCGGGCAGCGCGAGCTGCGCCTGCTCGGGAATATGAGTGTCGGCGGCGATCAATTTTCTGACGCGACCGCGCCCGAGGCGCGTTGTCATCCGGTCGACGAGTTCTTCGATCGCCGCTTCCCGCACCGCGCC
Source organism: Pseudomonadota bacterium (assembly GCA_023387085.1). GTDB lineage: Bacteria > Pseudomonadota > Alphaproteobacteria > Sphingomonadales > Sphingomonadaceae > Sphingopyxis. The sequence continues at coordinate 11,610 of JAEWIL010000203.1, forward strand.
GCCTTCGAGTTTCAGTTGCCCTGCGCCGAGCGGATCGAGTCGCGGCACCGCGAGGCGGATCATGTCGAACCCGAAACCGGGATCGAGCGGATCGGCGAGGCTGTCGATCCGCTCGGCGAACAGCCGCATGACGAGCCTGGCATCGCGCGTCGCATGGCCGGTCTCGACCTCGATGCTGCGCGCGAGGCCGTCGCTGCGGAAGAAGGTCGCGCGGAAATGCCGGCCGCCCTTGCCGCGTCCGGAAAGCGCTTCGATTGCTTCTCCGGCAAGCTCGGCGAGGACTTTTGTCGCATGCGCGCTGCTGCCGAGCGGCTCAGCGAAGCGGCGCTCGACCATTACCGGGGGCAGGGCGATGCGCGGGTCGAACGGACTCGGCGCGTCGCCCAACAGGCGGCGGAGCGCGCTCACGGCATCCGCGCCGAAGCGCGCGGCGATATTCGCCATCGGGCGGCTTGCAAGGTCGCCAATCGTCTTCAATCCCGCGCGAACGAGCGCGGTCGTCGCTTCGGCTTCGAGTTCGAGCGCGGCGACGGGCAGGCGGCGCACTGCCTGGTCCTCGTCGGGTGCGGGGCGCGTCTGATAACGCGCCAGCGCGCGCGCCGCATCGGCGGTCGGGCCGAGCGCCGACCGCACGCTCATGCCGAGACGCGACAGGCGCATCTCGATGTCCTCGACCAGCGCCGCTTCTCCCCCGAACAGAGGCTCGGCACCCGCGATGTCGAGGATCAGCCCGTCGGGCGCATCGAGCGCGACGAGCGGCGAGTAGCGATTGCAGCCAAGCGCCAGCCGGTCGAGCCAGGCATGATCGGCGACCGGATCGTGGGCGACGACGATCAGGCCGAGCACCTGCGCGCGGGCGTCGGCGAGCGGCATGCCGGGGAAAAGGCCGACCGCCTGCGCGTGGGCGTCGACGCTTGCGATACGGAGCGCGCCGCGCAGCTTTTCGGCAAAGACCAGCGGGGCGTCAGGCGGCCGCGGCGCCGTGCGGCAAAGCCGCTCGGCGGGCAGGTACGGAAAGAACAGCGCCAGATAGCGCCGCCTCGCCGGATGCGGACCCAAAGCTTTTTTCGTCATGGTTCCAGTCCAGTCGCCAGCATCCGCCCGGGGGGCCGGCACGCCAGCGCAGCAGTTCGAGATCGAAGGCGGGCGCGCCGGGCGCATTGGCTTCGCGTTCGTGCGACGCCGCCGCGGCGACGCTCCAGCGCGTTTCGGCGACGCTAGCTGCGGGGGCGGCATTGAGTCGGAGCATCAGCAGCGTCGTCCCGGCCTCGCGCGCGCCGAGCGCGAGGCGGCGTCCCGCGGTAAGGTCGAACAAGGGGAATTTTCCCCAGCTTTCGACGATCACGGCTGCCGACCCGGAACAACGGATCGCATCGTTCGCGCAGGCGAGCAGCATCTTCGGGTCGGGGGTTTCGACGAGCAGCAACCGGTCGGGATCGCCGCCAAGCTCGGCGATGCCGGGCGCATAGATATGTCCGGCGCGGTTCGCCGAATCGGTTGTCCGTAGCCAGATCAGCGGCGCCTGGCCGGGGGTGCGGAGCGCGAGCAGCGCGGCGAAGGCCGCTGCGCTCGTGCCGTCGAGCGCGTCGGCAGCGAAAAATTCATGGCACCGTCCGATCGCGAGCCCGCCGCCGAGCGCGGCGTCGAATGGCGCATGACCGCTCGCCAGCCATCCCTCGACCGGGCGGCTTGCGGGGCCACCATCGGCGGCCAGCCGGGCGATACGCTTGCGCAACCCGGCGAGTTGAGAAGACGACTCGCGCATATATGTTCCTGATTTGTTCTATTAGCGCGCGAGCGTCGGCAATTGTCAAGAAAGAGTCGGACGGTTTCGGCTTAGGGGGTGTCCGAACCGGCGGCGCTGTCGCCGCCCAAGGCGCGGAACAGCGCGATCCGTGTCTGGACGAGCAGCAACTCTGTCCCGATCTCGCTCCGCCGCGCCGCATAGAGGCTGCGCTGCGCATCGAGGCTGGTCAGGAAGCTGTCGATTCCGCCCTTGTAGCGCGCGTCGGTGAGCATTGCGGTGTCGGCCGCAGCGCGGCTATTCGCGGCGGCGGCACGAACGCGCTCCGCAATCGTGCCCTGTACCGCCAGCGCATCGGCGACCTCGCGGAACGCGGTCTGGATTGCGCCTTCATAGCCTGCGACCGCGGCGTCGCGCTGCGCCTTGGTCACGTCGACACCGGCGCGGCGGCCACCGAAATCGAAGAGCGTCGCGCTCGCATCGCCGCCGGCCGACCAGTTGAACGACCCGCCGTCGAACAGGCTTCCCAGCGCATCGCTCGCGAACCCGAGCAGCCCGGTCAGCGAAATCGTCGGGAACAGTCGCGCGCGTGCAACGCCGATATCGGCATTGGCGGCGCGCAGGCGATATTCGGCCTCGATCACGTCGGGGCGGCGGAGCAGTATCTGTGAATTCACGCCGGCGGGCAGCGCCACAACGCCCGGTGTCACGTCGGCGAGGCTCGCAGGGAGCAGCGCACGATCGATATCGGCACCCACGAGCAGCCGGATCAGATTTTCGTCCTGCGCGAGCGCGGTTTTCTGTTGCGCGATCGAATCCTCGGCGGTGGCGAGGATCTGCTCGGCCTGACGCAGGTCGGTGCGCGGCGCGACGCCGCCGTCGAGCCGCGCCTTGGTCAGCCGGACGCTTTCGCGCGCGTTGGCGGCGGTATCCTCGGCGATTTTCAGCAGGTCGCGGTCGGCGCCATAGCCCGCCCAGATGGTCGCAAGGTCGGCGATCAGGCCGAGCCGAACCGTGCGCGATGCCGCTTCGGTCGCCAGCGCGCTATTGCGGTCGGACTCGGCGGCGTTGGCGAGGCGGCCGAACAGGTCGAGCTCGAACGCGGTGATCCCGCCGCGCAGCGAAAAATCGCCGGCGCCGTTGCCGCTGCCGCCACTGTCGGAATAGCCCGCGCCCGCGCTGACCCCGAGCGCGGGAAATTGGCCGGCCCGGCTGACGCGGGCCTGCGCGCGCGCAGCAGCGACATTGGCATAGGCGACGCGCAGATCGCGATTATTCTCCAGCGCCTGATCGACCAAGCGTTGAAGCCGCGTGTCGGCGAAAATCGTCTTGTACGACAGGACCGGGAGCGCGGCCTCGCTTTGCAGCAGATAGGCGTCGCCGACGGGCCAGCTCTGCGGCACCGGCGGCGCGGGCAGCACCGTCTTCGGCGCGAGCGAGCAGCCGGCGAGGAGTAGCGGGGTCGCGATCAGGAGGAGGGCGCGCTGTTTCATGTCGTCACCCCGGTTCCGCCGTCCTTCCTGCCGAATCGCGCGCGCACCGCCGCGAGTCCGTCGCGTACGCCGCGGCGGACGAGGACGAAGAAGAGCGGGATGAAGAAGATCGCGAGCAGTGCCGCGGTCAGCATGCCACCGATCACCGCGGTGCCGATCGCGACGCGACTGTTCGCACCGGCGCCGGTCGCAATCGCGAGCGGCAGCACACCGAAGATGAAGGCGAAGCTCGTCATCAGGATCGGACGCAGACGAATGCGCGCCGCCTCAATTGCCGCCTCGATCACGCGCTTGCCCTTGCGCTCCTCCTGCTCGGCGAACTCGATCATCAGGATCGCATTCTTCGCCGCGAGCCCCATCGTCGTCAGCAGGCCGATTTGAAGATAGACGTCGTTCTCGAGCCCGCGCAGCGTCACCGCGAACACCGATCCGACGAGCCCGAGCGGAATGATCAGCAGTACCGCGAGCGGGATCGACCAGCTCTCGTAAAGCGCTGCAAGGCAGAGGAAGACGACGAGCAGCGACAGCGCATACAGCAGCGGCGCCTGCCCCGACGACAGACGCTCCTGATAAGAGGATCCTGCCCAGGCAACGCTGGTGCCCGGAATCTCGGCTGCCATCCGCTCCATCTCGTCCATCGCCTCGCCCGAGCTGGTCCCGGCGGCGGGCTGGCCGGAGATCTCGAAGGCGGGGACGCCCTGGAAGCGCGAGGTGCTGCTGGGGGTGGTCGACCATCCGATGTCGGCAAAGGCCGAGAAGGGCGACATTTCGCCGTCCGACGAGCGGACATACCATTGGCCGAGATCTTCTGGTTTCGCGCGATATTGCGCATCGCCCTGGACATAGACGCGCTTGACGCGTCCCTTGTCGATGAAATCGTTGACATAGCGACCGCCCCAGGCGGTCGACAGCGTGTTGTTCACATCGGCGTTGGTGAGGCCATAGGCGGTCAGCCGCTGCGTATCGACGTCGATCTTCAGCGTCGCGACATCGGGAAGGTCGGAGAGGCGCACCGAGGTCAGTTTCGGATTGGCGTTCGCCATATCGAGCAGTTTATCGCGCGCCGCGATGAATTCCTCGCGGCTCATCCCGCCACGGTTCTGAAACTCCATCGTAAAGCCCGACGTATCGCCGAGTCCGCGCACCGCGCCGGGGACAAGCGCAAAAATCTGCGCGTCGCGGAGCCCCGATAGCGCCTTGCGCGTCCGGTCGGCGATCGCATCGGCGGTATTTTCCTTGCCCGGCCGCGAATCCCAGTCGACCAGGTTGATGAAGCCTTGCCCGGTGTTCTGGCCGACCGCGCCGCCGCCTCCGCCGCCGCCCGCGACAAGGAACAGCGCGCCGACGTTCGCCTTTTCCTGCGTCAGCAGATATTTCTCGATCTGGTCGCGGACTTCCAGCGTGCGTTCCTGCGTCGCACCGGCAGGCAGGCGGAACTGGATCGAGACGCGGCCCTGATCCTCGTTCGGCAGGAAGCCGCCCGGCAGCCGCACGAACAATATGGCAAGCAGCGCGAGGATCAGCAGATAGAGGCCCAGAAAGCGCCACTTGCGGTCGACGACCTTGGTCACGCTGCCTACGTAACGCTTGACCGTATTGTCGAAGCGGGTGTTGAAACCATCCTGCGCACGCTTCATCGCGGCGTGAAAACGCGGGAAGCGGTGCGGCCCCTCGGGCGCTTCGCCATGCGCCAGCCGGGGTTTGAGCAGGGTCGAGGTCAGCGCGGGGCTGAGGATCAGCGCGACGAGCACCGACAGCGCCATCGCCGAGACGATGGTGACCGAAAACTGGCGATAGATGACGCCGGTCGAGCCGCCGAAAAAGGCCATCGGCAGGAACACCGCCGACAGCACGAGCGCGATCGCGATCAGCGCGACCTGTAATTCCTTCATCGACTCGATCGTCGCCTCGCGCGCCGACATGCCGGGATTTTCTTCCATCAACCGTTCGACATTCTCGACGACGACGATCGCGTCGTCGACCAGCAGCCCGATCGCCAGCGTCAGCCCGAACAGGGTCAGCGTGTTGATCGTGAATCCCAATATATAAAAGACGCCGAAGGTACCGAGCAGCACGACCGGCACCGCGATCGCGGGGATCAACACCGCCCGCCAGCTTTGCAGGAAGACGAACATGACCAGGACGACGAGCAGGATCGCCTCGAACAGCGATTTCTGCACCTCGCTGACCGACAGCTTGATGAAGGCGGTCGCATCATTGGCATAGCTGTAGGTCAGGCCGTCGGGGAAATCGGCGGACAGTTCCTCCATGCGCGTCTTGACGCGGTCGGCGGTTTCGAGCGCGTCGGAGCCGGGCGACAGCGAGATCGACATGCCGGCACCCGGATGACCGTTGATGCGGACGATCGTCGCGTAATTTTCGGCGCCGATCTCGACCCGCGCGATATCCTTGATCCGTACGCTTGACCCGTCGGGCAGCGTCTTGAGGACGATATTCTCGAACTGTTCGGCGGTCTGGAGCCGCGACTGTGCGGTCACGGTCGCATTGAGCATCTGCCCCTTGGGTGCCGGCGTACCGCCGACCTCGCCCGCCGCGACTTCGGCATTCTGCGCGGTGATCGCATTGACGACGTCGCCAGGCATCAGCGATACGGCGGCGAGCCGCTGCGGGTTCAGCCAGATCCGCATCGCATGCGGCGACCCGAACACATTTACATCGCCGACGCCCTCGACGCGCGACAGCGGGTCCTGGATATTCGACGACAGATAATCGGACACGTCCTGGAACGAGCGCGTATCGGTCGTGTCATAGACGCCGACAAGCAGCAGTGTATCCGAATTGGCCTTGGTGACGCGAATACCCTGGCTTTGCACCTGCTGTGGCAGGCGCGAGATCGCCGAGGCGATCTTGTTCTGCACCTGCACCTGCGCGATGTCGGGGTCGGTCCCTTTGGCGAAGATCGCGGTGATGGTCGCCTGCCCGCGCGAGCTCGACTGCGAACTGAAATAGAGCAGGCCGTCGATGCCGGTGAGCTGCTGTTCCAGCACCTGCGTAACGCTGTTCTCGATCGCTTCGGCCGATGCGCCCGGATAGGAAGCGCGAATATTGACCTGCGCGGGCGCGATATCGGGATATTGTTCGATCGGCAGCGAAAAAAGCGCGCCGAGCCCGCCGAGCATGACGACGATCGCCAGCACCCAAGCGAAAATCGGCCGATCGATAAAGACGCGCGACATGGGGGCTTATTTACCTTTCGCCCCGGCGTCCTTGCCTGCGGGTGCCCCCAACCGCTGCGGACTGTTTGCCGGAACCGGCTTGATCGGCGCGCCCTGCTTCAGGTTGCCGACCCCCTGCGTGATCACCTTTTCGCCGGGCTTCAGCCCGTCGGTGACGACCCAGTTGGGTCCGGCGGTGCGGTCGGCGACGATCTTGCGCCGCGCCGCCTTGTTGTCCTTGCCGACCAGATAGACGAAGGCCGATCCGTCGAAATCGCGCTGCACCGCGGCCTGCGGCACGAGGATCGCGGTCGGGTTGATCGCCTGGTCGAACAAGGCGGTCACGAACATGCCGGGCAGCAGCAAGCCTTGCGGATTCGGGAAGCGCGCGCGCAGCGTCACCGTTCCGGTTTCCTCGCTGACCGTCACCTCCGAGAATTGAACCGTGCCGGGAAGCGCATAATCGCTGCCATCCTCCAGCTTCAGGCGCACCGACGTGCCGCCCGGCGTCACCCCGCCGCTCGCGAGCGCCTGGCGCAGGCGAATGAGGTCGGCGCTCGACTGCTGCATGTCGACATAGATCGGGTCGGTCCGCTTGATGACCGCGAGCGGCGTCGCCTGGCTCGCGCTGACGAGCCCGCCGGGAGTGACGAGCGAGCGGCCGATGCGGCCGCTGATCGGCGCCGATACGTTGGTGAAGCGCAGGTTGATCCGCGCGGTTTCGAGCGCCGCGGCACTTTGCGCGACTGCTGCCCGCGCGCTGCGGGCCTGCGCCAGCGCGTCGCTGTAATCCTGTGCGGCGACGGCCTGGATTTTCGCGAGCGGTTCGAAGCGTTTGGCCTTTTCCTCGGCCGCCTGCGCGCTGGCGCGCGCGCTCGCGAGGTTCGCCTGCGCCTGATCGACCGCCGCGCGATAGAGGCTCGCATCGATCTGGTAGAGCGGCTGGCCCGCGCGGACGATCCCGCCTTCGGTGAACAGGCGTCGCTGCACGATGCCGTTGACCTGCGGCCGGACTTCGCTCGTCTCGAAGGCGACGGTGCGGCCGCCGAGCGACGTCGTCACCGGCACCGCTTCCTGCTTGACGATGATATAGCCGACCTCGGCGGACCGGTTGCCGCCCTTGTCTTGTTTGTCCGAACAGGCGCCCAGCGAAAGCATCGCGACGCTCAGGGCTCCGGCGAGAAGCAGCGGCCTTGTCTTCGTCATTCGAAATATCCGGTCTCGGTTGTGCCGGGCGGCTGGGGAGTCGGCGCTATTCAGCCGAATGACAGGGGCCATGCAAGCGGTTTCAGGGCTTTGCGACAAAGTACGACAATTTCGTCTCCGGCTCCGTCGCCGGCCCGGCAATCGATATTGACACCGGTTACCATCGGTTATAGCAGTCAAGCCTGACGATGCACCGCGACATCGCGAGATTTTTTCGACGAGGATGCCATAATGTTCTGCAAAATCTATCACGCGACCCACCCCGACATGATGGAATGTGTCGACAACGGGGCGTTGCGCGATCGCTATCTCGTTGGCGGCATGTTCGAGGATGGCAAGGTCAACCTCAACTATTCGCATAACGAACGCTTCGTCATCGGCGGCGCGGTGCCCAAAGGCGCGCCGCTGAAGCTGCCGGAGCAGGCCGAACCGGCGTCGGCGGCGGGGCATCCCTTCCTCGAGCGGCGCGAAATGGCGGCGGTCAACATCGGTACGACGGGCGCGATCAGCGTCGATGGTCGGCGGTTCGAGATGAAGAACAAGGAATGCCTCTACATCCCGATGGGGTCGAAAGATGTCGTGTTCGAGGGCGAAGGCGCGCGCTTCTATCTGGCCTCCCTCCCGGCGCACAAGACCTGCCCGATCAAGCATATCACGCTCGATCAGGCGAACCCGCTGGCGCGCGGCGACCTCGCCAATTCGAACCAGCGGACAATCTATCAGCTCGTGATCCCCGGTGTGTGCGAAAGCGCGCAACTGCTCCTCGGCCTGACCGTGCTCGAGGAAGGCAGCGTATGGAACACGATGCCGCCGCATCTCCACGACCGGCGCAGCGAAATCTATCTCTATTTCGACCTGCCCGAGGAGAATGACCGCATCTTCCACTATATGGGCGAACCCGACAGCATGCGGCACATCGTGATTGCGAACGAAGAAGCGGTGATCAGCCCGCCCTGGTCGGTCCACATGGGGTCGGGGACGAAGAAATATGCTTTCATCTGGGCGATGGGCGGCGAGAATCTCGACTATACCGACATGAACGTCCTCGACATTTGCCAGCTGAAGTGATGGCCGGCATGTTCGACCTCACTGGAAAAGTCGCGCTCGTCACCGGCGCCAATACCGGAATCGGACAGGGGATCGCGCTTGCGCTCGCCGGAGCCGGAGCGGATATCGCCGCCGCCGGCCGTTCGCCGGCCGCCGAAACCGTTGCCAAGGTCCGCGAACTCGGGCGGAAGGGCGAAAACTTTGCTGCCGACCTGTCGAGCGTCGGCGCGGTGCAACCGCTCGTCGACACGGTGCTCGCCGAGTTCGGGCGCATCGACATCCTCGTCAACAACGCCGGGATCATCCGCCGCGCCGACGCGGTCGACTTCACCGAAGCCGACTGGGATGCGGTGATGGATACCAATCTCAAGACGCTTTTCTTCCTGTGCCAGAGCGTCGGGCGGCACATGATCGCGCGCGGAAGCGGCAAGATCATCAACATCGCCTCGATGCTCACCTTCCAGGGCGGTATCCGCGTCCCGAGCTACACCGCGTCCAAATCGGGCGTCGGCGGCCTGACCAAGCTGCTCGCGAACGAATGGGCGGCGAAGGGCATCCAGGTCAACGCGATCGCGCCCGGCTATATTGCAACAAACAACACGATCGGCTTGCAGGCCGACGAAACGCGCAACCGCCAGATTGTCGAGCGCATTCCCGCAGGCCGCTGGGGCGATCCCGCCGATCTCGGCGGTGCCGCGGTATTCCTCGCCTCGGCGGCGTCGGACTATGTGCAGGGCCATATCCTCGCCGTCGACGGCGGCTGGCTCGCGCGGTAAGCAAACCCAAGGCGGGCTGAGCTTGTCGAAGCACCGTCCTGCCTTCTACTGCTCAAGGAAAAGAACGGCCCTTCGACAAACTCGGGGCGAACGGAGTTGCGATGGCATACGGCAAGCTGGTCTTCTTCGGCGAATTGCTGATCCGCCTCACCGCGCCGGGTAACGAGCTGCTGATGCAGTCGCCGTCGCTCGCGCTCCATGTCGGCGGCGCCGAGGCGAATGTCGCGATCGGGCTCGCGCACCTCGGCCATGACACCGCCATGATCGGTAAGGTCCCTTCCAATGCGCTGGGTCGCGGCGCGGTGGCGGCGGTGCGCGGCGCGAATGTCGATTGCTCCGCCGTCACCACCGGTTCCGGACGCATGGGCCTCTATTTCCTCAGCGTCGGTACCGGGCTGCGTGCGTCCGAGATCGTCTATGATCGCGAGGGGTCGAGTTTCGCGGCGACGGGACCGGAAGACTATGATTTCGACCGGCTGCTCGCCGGCGCGCGGCTGCTCCATCTTTCGGGCATCACCCCCGCGCTCGGTCCGCGCCCGGCCGCCGCGGCACTTGCCGCCGCGCGCGCGGCGAAGCGGCTCGGTGTCCCGGTCAGCTTCGACGGCAATTATCGCGCGATGCTGTGGGAGGCCTGGGACAGCGATCCGCGTGCGATCCTGTCCGAGCTGATCGGCATGGCAGACATCCTGTTCGGCAACCATCGCGATCTGTCGCTGGTGCTGGGTCGCGAGTTCGGCGGCGACGGCGAGGACCGGCGGCGCGAAGCGGCGGACGCGGGCTTTGCCGCGTTTCCGGGCCTCAAAATGATCGCATCGACGGCGCGCCATGTGCTGACCGCCGATCACCACCGTATCGCCGCGCGCGCCGACCTGCGCGACGGCGCGCACCAGACGGGCGAGATCGACGTCACCGGCATCGTCGACCGCATCGGCGCGGGCGATGCGTTTGCGGCGGCAGTACTCCACGCGCATCTGGCAGGCGGCAACGCGCGCGCGATGGCCGAAACCGGCCTCGCGCTGACCTGCCTCAAACATTCGCTGCCGGGCGACGCGAGCCGTTTCACACAGGCCGACATCGACGCATTTCACGCCGGAGGCCTCGACGTCCGGCGCTAGACCCTAGCGTTTCGCGGCGGCGACAGACTGGCGTTCGATGAAGGTCGACGCCATCACCGGGCTCTCGCCCTCGACGATCTTCGCGTTCGGCCCCAGAAAATCGGCCACCAGGGTGCGCGCGGCGCGCGTTCCCATCTCCCGGATCGGCCAGCGCACCGTGCTCAGCGCCGGCCAGATGTGCGTCGCGGTCGGCGAATCGTCGAAGCCGATGATCGACAGATCGTCCGGCACTGCGATGCCCTTGCCGTGCGCGACGCTCATCACGCCCGCCGCCATTTCGTCGTTCGAACAGAAGATCGCGGTCGGCGGGGGTGCGAGCGACAGCAGTTTCTCGCCCGCCTCGATCCCGGCGGCGTAACGATAATTGCCAGGAACATAGAGTTCGTCCGGCAGCGACAGGCCGGCATCGGCCATCGCCTCGCGAAATCCTTCCTCGCGTTCGGCGGCCGAGCGGAAGCCGACGGGACCGCGCACGAAGCCGATCCGGCGATGCCCGAGCGCGACGAGCCGCCTGACCGCTTCGCCGACGACTTCGCGGTCGTTCGACGACACGCAATGCTTTGCATCGTCGAGCAACGCCGACCCGACCCGCACGTATCGAACGCCCAGATCCTCGCACAGCTTGGCCAGTTCGTCGTTCTCGGAAATCGGCGGCAGCAGCATCGCACCGATCGGCCGCTGCTTTTCGAGGAAGATGCGAACATCGTCGAGCATCCGGTCCGATTCGCGATCGACCGGACGGACGAGTAGCGCGAGGTCGCTGTCCTTGATCGCGTCGAGCACACCCTGCTGAAAATTGAGCACCGTCTGCGCGTTCGGGTTGTCGTGGAGCAGCGCGATCAGGAAGTTACGCCGGAAAGCAAGCGCGCGCGCCTGCGGGTTGGGAACGAAGCCAAGCTGATCGATCGCTCCCTGTACTGCCTTGCGCGTTTTCTCGCTGATGAATTCGGAGCGGTTGATAACCCGGCTGACGGTTTTCTTGGATACTCCGGCGAGCGCCGCCACGTCATTGATCGTCGGTTGCTTGCCCGTCTTGCCGGTCGTTCGTCCCGCCATAAATACGCTTTCTCTCCATCGTGCCGGCGCATCCTTGACGGACGGCCCCAGCTTTCCGGCCCGATTGAATCCCTGTGAGCGTTCGGGAACGCAAAATCAACCGTACCCGCGGCTAATCGCTTGCCTTTGACACCGGTGTCTTTTAGAACGGACCTTGGAAGAGGGAAAAGGACGAAAATGCCGGCGAGCGAAGAACAGCAGAATATTGCCCGGGCGTTTCTTTCGGCGCGCGCAAAAAAGACACCGCTTACCTCCTATCCGGGGCCGCTGCCGGAAACCATGGCGGATGCGTACGGCATCCAGGATACGGCGATCGCGATCGACGGGCGCCGCATCGGCGGCTGGAAAGTCGGCCGCATCGCGGACGATCTGGTCGATGCCTATGGCGACAACCGGCTCGCCGGCCCCATTTTCAGCGACGAGATTTTCGACGGCGCGGCGGGCGACGGTCCCGTCATGCCTGTTTATGCAGCGGGCTTTGCAGCGGCCGAGGCGGAAGTGCTGCTTTGTTTCGGCACGGTGGGCGAGCGCGATCACGACCGTGAATCGATCAAGGGATGCATCGCCGCGGTCCATGCGGGAATCGAGATCGCAAGTTCGCCCTTTCCGGCGATCAACCGCCATGGACCGGCCGTCACCGCGTCCGACTATGGCAATAACAAGGGACTGGTGGTCGGCCCCGCGATCCCGGACTGGCGCGATGTCGACCTGATCCGCATGCCGGTCGAATTTTTCATCGACGACGCCCGCGTCGGCGCCGCGACGATGGAAACGATGCTCGACGGACCGTTCGGCGCGGCGCTGTTTCTGGTCCGCACCCTGCGAAGACGCGGCATCGCGATTCCGCCGGGTACCTGGGTATCGACCGGCGCGATCACCGGAATTCACGAAATCGCACCCGGCCAAAGGGGTGAAGCATTGTTCGACGGAAAAATCCGCGTCCGTTGCTCGATTACGAGCTAAGCTCAGCATTGGGAGAGTGGTATGGCAGAGGCAACCGCGGGTATAACCCCGCCCGCGCAGCGTGCGGGTCGCTACCGCTGGATCATCGTGGCGCTGCTCTTCGCCGCGACGACGGTCAATTATATCGACCGCACGATGCTCGGCCTGCTCGCTCCCGTTCTCGGCGACGAGATGCGGTGGAGTGAGAATGATTATGGCAACATCGTCACCGCCTTTCAGGCCGCCTATGCCGTCGGCTTTCTGTTGATGGGCTGGCTGATCGACCGGTTCGGCCCCAGGATCGGCTATGCCATCGCGATCTCGGTCTGGACGGTCGGGCATGTCGCTCACGGTTTTGCCGGGTCTGTGGTTTCCTTCATGCTGGCACGTTCGGTGCTTGGGGTCGGCGAAGCCGGCCACTTTCCCTCGGTCGTTCGCGCGTCGAGCGAATGGTTCCCGCAAAAGGAGCGCGCCTATGCGATCGGGTGGGTCAACAGCGCGACGACGATCGGTGTCATCCTGACCGCGCCGACATTATGGCTGTTCATGACGCTGTTCGGCTTCGACTGGCGAGAAACCTTCATTTACACCGGTCTTTTCGGCGTCATCCTTTTGCTGCTCTGGCTTCGTCTCTACAGCAATCCGCGCGAAAGCGGGAAAGTGAGCGAAGCCGAACTTGCGTGGATCGAGCATGATCCGCCCGAAAGGGTCGAGCGCATCGGCTGGGCGCGCATCGTCACCAAGCGCGAGGCCTGGGCGTTCGCCGCCGCCAAATTCCTGACCGATCCGGTCTGGTTCCTGATGCTGTTCTGGCTGCCCAAATATTTCGCCACCACTTATGATGTCGATTTGAAGGTCGTGCTGCTGCCGATGATCATCATGTATCTGTTGTCCGACGTCGGCAGCATTGCCGGCGGCTGGGTGTCGTCGAAGCTGATCCACAGCGGGCGCAGCGTCAATTTTGCGCGCAAGGCGACGATGCTGGGCGCCGGATGTTGCGTGTTGCCGCTGTTGGTCGTTACCGGGATCGCCAATATGTGGCTCGCGGTGCTGCTGATCGGCGTCGCGCTCGCGGGGCACCAGGCCTTTTCCTCGACCTTGCTGTCGACGCCGCCGGACATGTTCCCGAAACGCGCGGTCGGATCGGTGATCGGGCTCGGCGGTTTCATGGGCGGTATTGGCGGAATGATCATGGCGAAGTCGACCGGCCTCGTGCTCGATGCGACGGGAGGCAATTACACCTTGATCTTCGCGGTGTGCACGATCGTCTATTTCCTCGCGGTGTTCGCGATCCATCTGCTGAGCCCGCGCCTTGAGCCGGTCGCAGTGGAAAGCGCCGCCGCCGCATGACCCTCCCGCTGACCCTCCACCCCGACCGGCTGTTCCCGTCCGACCCCGATCAACGCGCCATCGCGCGCCGGCTTTATGAGGAGATCGCCGGTCTGCCGATCGTCAGCCCGCACGGGCACACCGATCCGGCGTGGTTCGCGGCCAACGCGCCGTTCGGCAACGCGGCGGAGCTGTTGCTCCACCCCGACCATTATGTCTTCCGGATGCTCTATTCGCAGGGCGTTCCGCTCGATGCGCTGGGCATCGGCAATGCGGGGGCCGAACCCCGCGAAAGCTGGCGGCTGTTCGCGCAAAATTATCACCTGTTCCGCGGCACCCCGACGCGGATGTGGATGGACTGGGTATTTTCGGAAGCGTTCGGCATCGAGGTGCAGTTCGATTCCGAAACCTGTGACCTTTACTACGACCGCATCACCGACGCGCTCGCGACCGATGCTTTCCGCCCGCGGGCGCTGTTCGACCGTTTCGGGATCGAGGTGATCGCGACGACCGAGAGCCCGCTCGATACGCTCGACCATCACGCGCTCATCCGCGCCGCCAATGAAGGAGGCGAATGGGGCGGGCGCGTGATCACCACCTATCGACCCGACCCCGTCGTCGATCCCGAATTCGAGGGCTTCCGCGACAATCTCGCGCGCTTCTCGGAGCTGTCGGGCGAGGATGCCTTCTCCTATGCGGGCTATCTCGCGGCGCATCGCAACCGCCGCGCCTTCTTTGCGAGCATGGGTGCGACCTCGACCGACCACGGCCACCCGACCGCCGCGACCGCCGACCTGTCCCATGCCGAGGCCGAGGCGCTGTTCGCACGGGTCACCGGCGCCGATGTCAGCGCCGCCGATGCCGAACTGTTCCGCGCGCATATGTTGACGGCTATGGCCGGAATGAGCGTCGACGACGGGCTGGTGATGCAGATTCACCCCGGCGCGTTCCGCAATCATAATCCGTGGCTCTTCGAGCATTATGGCCGCGACAAGGGTGCCGATATCCCGATGAGCACCGACTATGTCCATGCGCTGCGTCCGCTGCTCGGCAAATATGGGAATGCGGCGGGGCTGACGATCATCCTCTTCACCCTCGACGAGACAAGCTACGCGCGCGAATTGGCGCCGCTCGCCGGCCATTATCCGGCGCTGAAGCTCGGCCCCGCCTGGTGGTTCCACGACAGTCCGGAGGGGATGCGGCGGTTCCGGTCGCAAATGACCGAGACGGCGGGCTTCTACAATACCGTCGGCTTCAACGACGATACCCGCGCCTTCCTGTCTATCCCCGCGCGCCACGATGTCGCGCGGCGCATCGATTGCGGCTTTCTGGCACAGCTCGTCGCGGAGCACCGGCTGGAGGAATGGGAGGCCGCCGACCTCGCCGTCGACCTCGGTTACAACCTTGCCAAGAGGGCCTATAAATTGTGAGATTGTCGGCGCAAACACCGCTTCCCGCGTCGATAAGGACGCCGCAATATGATCGGGCCGCGCAGGCGGCGGGGATCGTCCATATCGGCATCGGCGCTTTCCACCGCGCGCATCAGGCGGTGTACACCGACGATGCGATGGGAGCGGGCGACCGCGACTGGGGAATCATCGGCGTTTCGTTGCGCTCGGGCGATGTCGCGGCGCAACTGAACCCGCAGGGCGGGCTCTATACCGTGAGTGCGCGTAGCGCGGCGGGAACCGAACTGCGCCTGATCGGCGCGGTTCGGGAGGTGCTCGTTGTCGCCGATCACCGACAGGCGGTCATCGATGCGATTGCCGCCCCGACGACGCATATCGTCAGCTTCACCGTGACCGAGAAGGGCTATCTGCGCCGCGCCGACGGTACGCTAGATGTCGCCGCGGCGACTGGAGGGGCGAGCTTCTATCGCCTTGTCGCCGCCGGCCTTGCCGCGCGCAAAGCCGCAGGGCTGCCGGGTCTGACGCTGCTCAGTTGCGACAATCTCGCGAACAACGGCGCGGTCCTGCGCCGGTTGATGCGCGACTATCTCGGTGCATATCATCCCGATCTGTCGGCGTGGTTCGATGGCGAATGCACCTGTCCCGCAACGATGGTTGACCGCATCGTTCCCGCGACGACCGACGCCGACCGCGCGGCAGTGGAAACGGCGCTCGGCGCGCGCGACGAAGGCGCGGTGGTCACCGAAGGTTTCTGCCAATGGGTGATCGAGGATGATTTCGCCGGCCCGCGCCCGCGCTGGGAAATCGCAGGCGCTGAACTGGTCGCCGATGTCGCACCCTATGAAACCGCGAAGCTGCGCATGCTCAACGGCGCGCATTCGGCGCTCGCCTATGTCGGGCTGGGGAAAGGCCATGAATTCGTCCATCAGGCGATCGCCGACCCCGAAATCCGGTCCCTCATCGAACAGCTGATGCGCCATGAGGCCGCGCCGACGATCGACGCGGCACCGGGGCAGGACCTCGCAGCCTATGTCGATGCGCTGCTGGATCGCTTTGCGAACCCCGCGCTGCACCACCGGCTGATCCAGATCGCGATGGACGGCAGCCAGAAGATCCCGCAGCGCTGGCTCGAGACGCTGGCGTGGCATCAGGTTCGCAGGCAGTGCTGCCCGTCCCTGGAGGTTGCGATTGCGGCTTGGATCGCCTTCCTGCGTAGCGACCATCCGGTCGACGATCCGCTGGCGGTCAGGCTGCGCGAAGCAGCGGCGAGTCCCTATGCGGTTGAAAGGATATTCGGCGCGGGCGGTCTGATCGCCTCCGGATGGACACCGGCCTGAGCCGGCACCAGCAATCCCCGGCTCTCGCGTACTTCGCTATCCAGCCAGTCGATAAACGCCCGGATGCGCGGTTGAGGCGCGACGTCGCGGTGGAGGGCGAGCCAGAAGGCGCGCGCGATCGTCTGTTCGGGGCGCACGCGTACCAGTGCCGGATCGTCCGCCGCGAGAAAACAGGGGAGGACGCCGACCCCGGCGCCGCCCGCGATCATCCGTCGCTGGGCGAGGATCGACGAGGAGCGCACATTGGCGCGCAGCCCCGGCTCGATCTCGCCGAGATAGTCGAGTTCGGGCGCGTAGAGGATATCGGGCACATAGCCGATCACCGGGATGCCCGCGCGCGACAGCGGCGCGTCGGCGACCGCCGTCTGCCAATCGGGGCGGTCGGCGGGAGCGTAAATACCCAGGCTGTAATCCGAAAGTTTGCGCGTGATCAGCGGCCCCTTGCGGGGCCGGGCAAGCAGCACCGCCATATCGGCCTCGCGCCGCGACGGATTGAGAAAACCCGATGAAGCGACAAGGTCGATCTCGATCTCGGGATGCGCCGCGACGAATCCCGCGAGGCGCGGCGCGATGAAGCTGTTGCCGAAGCCTTCGGAAACGCTGACGCGGAGTTGCCCCGACAGGCCAGACCCGTCTTCGCGCGCCGAATGAATTCGCGCTGCCGCCGTTGCCATCGCTTCGGCGTGCGGAAGCAGCGCGCGGCCCGCTCCTGTCAGAACGAACCCCGTCGGCGCGCGTTCGAACAATGTCTGGCCGAGCGCGGCCTCCAAGGCGCTGACGTGTCGGCTGACCGTCGTTGCATCGACATGCAACGCCGCGCCGGCGCGTGCGAGCGTGCCATGATGCGCGACAAACAGAAAATATTGCAGCTTGTCCCAATCCATAACCTGCAAATATGCAGTATGGGTCTGCAAGTCTATCCCTTGCAATCGCCCCGCAACTCGGCTGTGGCAGCGGCAACATCTTGCGGGAGACTTGGATATGCGACAGATCGACCACTATATCGTCGGCGGCGCCGGCGGCGGCAGCCGCTTCGGCGATGTCCTCGACCCCAATAATGGCGGCGTGCAGGCCCAGGTCGCGCTTGGCGACCGCGCCATCCTCGACCGCGCGGTCGCCGCGGCGAAGAAGGCGCAGCCTGCCTGGGCCGCGACGAACCCGCAGCGCCGCGCGCGCGTGATGTTCGAATTCAAGCGCCTCGTCGAAGCGAATATGAACCAGCTCGCCGAAATGCTCTCGTCGGAGCATGGCAAGGTGATCGCCGACTCGAAGGGCGACATCCAGCGCGGCCTTGAAGTCATCGAATTCTGCTGCGGCATCCCGCATGTGCTGAAGGGCGAATATACGCAGGGCGCGGGCCCCGGGATCGACGTCTATTCGATGCGCCAGCCGATCGGCATCGGCGCGGGCATTACTCCGTTCAACTTCCCCGCGATGATCCCGCTGTGGATGGGCGGCGTCGCGACCGCGGTCGGCAACGCCTTCATCCTGAAGCCCAGCGAGCGCGATCCGTCGGTCCCCGTTCGCCTGTCGGAGCTGTTCCTCGAAGCCGGCATGCCCGAGGGCATTTTCCAGACCGTCCATGGCGACAAGGAAATGGTCGATGCTATCCTCGATCATCCCGACATCGGCGCGGTCAGCTTCGTCGGGTCTTCGGACATCGCTCATTATGTCTATAACCGCGGGGTTTCGAACGGAAAGCGCGTGCAGGCGATGGGCGGGGCGAAGAACCATGGCATCGTCATGCCCGACGCCGATCTCGACCAGGTGGTGGGCGACCTGTGCGGCGCGGCCTTCGGCTCGGCGGGCGAGCGCTGCATGGCGTTGCCGGTCGTGGTGCCGGTGGGCGAGGATACCGCCAATCGCCTGCGCGAAAAGCTGGTTCCGGCGATCGAGGCGCTGCGCGTCGGCGTGTCGACCGATGCCGAAGCGCATTACGGCCCCGTCGTGACGCAGGCGCACAAGGACAAGGTCGAAGGCTGGATCGCCAAATGCGCCGAGGAAGGCGCCGAGCTCGTCGTCGACGGGCGCGGCTTCACGCTGCAGGGCCATGAAAAGGGCTTCTTCGTTGGCCCGACGCTGTTCGACCATGTCACCCCCGACATGGAAAGCTACAGGGAGGAAATCTTCGGCCCCGTGCTGCAGATCGTCCGCGCGCCCGACTTCGAAGCCGCGCTCGAACTGCCGTCGAAGCACCAATATGGCAACGGCGTCGCGATCTTCACGCGCAACGGCCACGCCGCACGCGAATTCGCGGCGCGCGTCAATGTCGGCATGGTCGGCATCAACGTGCCGATTCCGGTCCCCGTCGCCTATCACACCTTTGGCGGCTGGAAGCGGTCGGCGTTCGGCGACACCAACCAGCACGGCATGGAAGGCGTGAAATTCTGGACCAAGGTCAAGACCGTCACCGCGCGCTGGCCCGACGGATCGCCCGACGGCGGCAACGCCTTCGTCATCCCGACGATGGGGTAAGCCGGCGTTGCTGCGCCGGCTGCTCATTCCCCTGATGCTTCTGTCGCTGCTGCCGGTTCCGGCGGCGGCGCAGAAGGTGATCGCGCTGTCGTTCGACGATGTGCCGCGCGGTCGCGGCGCTTTTTTTAAACCCGAAGAACGCACGAAGCGGATCATCGCCGAGCTGAAGAAGGCGAAGGCGCCGCAAGCCGTCTTCTTCGTCAATCCCTGCCGGATCGGCACGGACGACGGCGTCGGCGGAGCCGAACGGATCGCAGCCTATGTTGCGGCGGGCCATGTCATCGCCAACCACAGCTGCACGCACTCGCATCTGAACGCGACCACCGCCGACGCCTATCTCGCCGACATCGACGTGGCCGAGACCTGGCTGAAGGACCGGCCCGGCCATCGTCCATGGTTCCGCTTCCCCTTTCTCGACGAGGGCGGGAAGGACAAGGCTAAGCGCGATGCCGTACGTGCGGGCCTCGCGGCGCGCGGGCTCCGCAACGGTTATGTCACCGCCGAAAGCTCGGACTGGCGGCTCGAGGCTCTAGCCGTCGATGCGGTGCGCGCGGGCAAGACGGTCGACCGCAAGGCGCTCGGCCAACTTTACGTGCGCTGGCACGTCGAGGCCGCCGATTTCGCCGATGGGCTGATGCAGCAGGCCATCGGCCGCCAGCCGGTGCAGATGATGCTGCTCCACGAAACCGATCTGGCCGCGCTCCATATCGGCGAACTCGTTCGCGCCCTGCGAGAGGATGGCTGGACGATCGTTAGCGCCGACGCAGCCTATGCCGATCCGATCGGCGCGCTCATGCCCGACACGCCGTCGGCGAGCGGTACGCTGACCGAGGCGCTGGCGTGGGAACGCGGGCTGCCTGCGCCGCGCTGGTATCGCTATAACGAGGCCGCGCCCGCGACCGCCGAATTTCGCGCCAAGGTGCTGCACGAAAGGGCGGCCGAATGAAACCCGCGCCCCGCCCCGGACATTTCTCCTGTCGAAGGAGAAAGATCATGATCCGGTACGCATTTTCCGCAACACTTCTGCTGCTTGCCGCGTGCGGCGGCGGCAGCAAGGATGAGCAGGCGGTTCCCGACGAGGCCGCAGGCAAAGCCGCGCCGATGGTCCCCGAGGCAGCGCCCGCTGCGCCGTCCGCGGCGCAGGAGAGTCCGCCCGACTATGTCGCCGATCCTGCGGTGGGGCCGCCCGCGAAGCCCGAGCCCGGTATCGGCACCGGCGAAGCGGTGATCCCGGCAATGATCCAGGGACGCTGGGCGCTCAACGCGGCCGACTGCCAGGCCAAACGCGGTACCGACCTGACCGCGCTCGCGATCGACGCGACGAGCCTCAGCTTCTATGAATCGCATGGCGTTCTGGCGCGAATTCGTGAGCGCAGCACCACGCGGCTCGTTGCCGATTACAAATTCAGCGGCGAGGGCGAGGATTGGGACCGGCTGATGCAACTCACCGTCGAGGATGGCGGCAAGACGCTCGTCCGCCGCGACTATGGCGAGGGTGCCGTGCCCGAGGCGATGCGCTATAGCCGCTGCGCCTGATGGCAAGAATGGGAGACTCATGATGGATATTCGACTGTTCGCAATCGCCGCCTCCGCCCTGCCGCTGGCCGCCTGCGCGGGAAGCGAAGGTCCCGCCGGATCGGCCCCGCCGCCGCCCGCCGAAATGACGTGCAATGCCGATGCGGGACAAGCCTTCGTCGGCCAGACCGCAACGCCCGATCTGGGCGGTGCGATCGTCAAGGCGACCGGCGCGCGGACGCTGCGGTGGGGTCCGCCGCGCTCGGCGATGACGATGGACTACCGGCAGGACCGGGTGAATGCGATGTACGACGATGCCTACAAGATCACGCAGGTGACTTGTGGCTGAATCCGGCCGCCGCAATCACAGCTCGGCCTCCCCGTTCGAACCCGTTTACGGCTATAGTCGCGCGGTTCGGGTGGGGAACCGCATCGACGTCGCCGGCTGCGCGCCGATCGAGCCCGCCGGCCCATCGACGCCGGGCGATGCGGGCGCGCAGGCGACGCGCTGCCTGACGATCATCCAAGAGGCGCTCGAAGCGCTCGGCGGTTCGCCCGCCGATGTCGTGCGTACGCGCATGTATATTACCGACGCGGCCGATGCCGACCTCGTCGGGCGCGCGCATGGCGCGATGTTCGGCAATATCCGCCCCGCGTCCACGATGCTCGTTATTCCCGCGCTGATCCGCCCCGAGTGGAAAGTCGAGATCGAGGCCGAAGCCATCATCAACGAGAAGACCGCATGACCGACCAGTTCCAGCTTACCGACGACCAGCTCGCCATTCAGGACATGGCGCGCAAATTCACCGCCGATCGCATCACGACCTTCGCGGCCGGATGGGACGAGAAGAGTCACTATCCCGTCGACGTGTGGAAGGCGGCGGGCGAACTCGGTTTCGGCGCAATCTATGTTGCCGAGGAATCGGGCGGTATCGGACTCGGCCGGTTGGAGGCGGCGCTGATCATGGAGGCGATGGCCTATGGCTGCCCCGCGACCAGCGCCTATATCTCGATCCACAATATGGCGACCTGGATGATCGACCGCTTCGGCGGGGCGGAGCTCAAGCAACGCTGTCTGCCAAGCCTTGTGAGCATGGAAAAGATCGCGAGCTATTGCCTCACCGAACCGGGTTCGGGTTCCGACGCCGCGGCGCTCAAGACCACGGCGAAACGCGACGGCGACCATTATGTGCTCAACGGCACCAAGCAGTTCATCTCGGGCGCGGGCGTCAATGACGTCTATGTCTGCATGGTCCGCACCGGCGAGGAAAAGTCGAAGGGGATCAGCTGCATCGTCGTCGAAAAGGACACGCCGGGCCTCAGCTTCGGGGCGCCGGAAAAGAAACTGGGCTGGAACGCCTCGCCCACCGCGCAGGTGATTTTCGAGGATTGCCGTGTCCCCGTCGAAAATCTCGTCGGCGCAGAAGGCGACGGCTTCCGCTTCGCGATGGCGGGGCTCGACGGCGGGCGCCTCAACATCGGCGCCTGCTCGCTCGGCGGCGCGCAGCGTTGCCTCGACGAGGCGATCGCCTACACCAAGGATCGCCAGCAGTTCGGCCAACCCGTCGCCGATTTCCAGAACACCCAGTTCATGCTCGCGGACATGGCCACCGATCTGGAGGCTGCGCGCGCGCTGCTCTATCTCGCCGCGGCGAAGGTGACGGCGAACGCTCCCGACAAGTCGCGCTTCTCGGCAATGGCCAAGCGGCTCGCCACCGACAATGGCAGTCGGATCGTCAACGACGCGCTCCAGCTGTTCGGCGGCTACGGTTATTTGAAGGATTATCCGATCGAGCGTTTCTGGCGCGACCTGCGCGTCCATTCGATCCTCGAAGGCACCAATCAGGTGATGCGGATGATCGTCGGAAGGGACCTGCTGAGGCAGTAGAATTTTCCCTCTCCCGTTGGGAGAGGGTTGCGCAGACTTGCCAGCTTGCTGGCTAGTCGCAGCTGGGTGAGGGGCGGGGTGCCAACGATACGGCTCAACCCCCCATCCAACTCCGCCTGACCGCTTGCAGCGGCAAGGCTCCATATCCTTCTCCCGACGGGAGAAGGTTTTGAGAGGGTTTATGACCGAAGACGTTCTCATCTCGACCGACGGCCGTATCGGCCGCCTGTCGCTCAATCGCCCCAAGGCGATCCACGCGCTCAACCTGCCGATGTGCCAGACGATGATCGCGGCGCTCGTCAAATGGCGCGAGGACGATGCCGTCGAGGCGGTCGTCATCGACCACAGCGAGGGCCGCGGCTTCTGCGCCGGCGGCGATATCCGCATGCTCGCCGAGAGCGGCGCAAAGGATGGCAAGGAAGCGCGTCAGTTCTTCCACACCGAATATCGCCTCAATCACCTGCTCTTCACCTATGCCAAGCCCGTCGTCGCTTTCATGGACGGCATCACCATGGGCGGCGGCGTGGGAATCTCGCAGCCGGCGAAATATCGCGTCGCGACCGAAAACACCCGCTTCGCGATGCCCGAAACGGGGATCGGCCTGTTCCCCGACGTTGGCGGCGGCTGGTATCTGCCGCGGCTCGAGGGCCGTGTTGGCGTGTTCCTCGCGCTCACCGGGGCGCGGCTCGACGGGGCGGAATGCTTGGCGCTTGGTCTCGCGACCCATTATCTGCCGGCGGAGAAACTCTCCGAGGCAAAAGCGCGCATCGCGCAGCACCCCGACCGCATCGGCGGCATCCTGGGCGAGCTGTCGGTCACCGCGCCGCCGGCCGGGATCATCCAGCATCTCGACCGGATCAACCGGCTGTTCGCCAGCGACACCTATGAGGACATCCTCGCCGCGCTCGAAGCCGATGGTGGCGAATGGGCGGTTAAGGAATTGGCGACGCTCCACGGCAAATCGCCGCAGACCTGCAAGGTCGCCCTTCGCCAGCTCAAGGAGGGCGCCGAAATGCACGATTTTACGGCGCAGATGACGCAGGAATATGCGATCGGCAGCCGCGTCGTCGCCATGCATGATTTCATCGAGGGCGTTCGCGCGCTGATCGTCGACAAGGACAACAGCCCGAAATGGGATCCGCCGACCCCCGAAGCCGTCACCGACGACTGGATCGACGCGATCTTCGCGCCGTTGCCCGAAAACGAGAAATGGACCCCGCTAAGCTGACCTAGCCATCAACCTTCGTCACCCCGGACTTGACCCGGGGTCCATTGCGGCCTCGCAGAAAGCAAGGGATGCCGGATCAAGTCCGGCATGACGAACATCCGGAGATGATCTGAATGACTTATGAAACCCTCCTTGTCGAACAGCGCGGCGCAGTCACGCTCGTGACGCTCAACCGCCCGCAGGCATTGAATGCCCTTAATTTCGGCGTGCTCGACGATCTCATCGCCGCCTTCGCTGCCTTCGAGGCCGACGACAGTCAGCGCTGCGCCGTGCTCACCGGTTCGGGCGACAAGGCTTTTGCCGCCGGGGCGGACATCAAGGAAATGGCCGACAAGCCCGCCGCCGATTTCTACCTTGAGGATTTTTTCTCGAAATGGACGAGCGATTTCGTGAAAAAGGTCCGCAAGCCGTGGATCGCCGCGGTCAATGGCTTCGCCCTCGGCGGCGGCTGCGAACTGGCGATGATGGCCGACTTCATCATCGCCTCGGACAAGGCGAAATTCGGCCAGCCCGAAATCAAGCTCGGCGTCGCGCCGGGCATGGGTGGATCGCAGCGCCTGACCCGCGCGATCGGCAAGGCGAAGGCGATGGAAATGTGCCTGACGGGCCGGATGATGGACGCGGCCGAGGCCGAACGTTCGGGCCTCGTCGCGCGCGTCGTCGAACATGCGAGCCTCGTCGATGAAGCGGTGAAAACCGCGACCACGATCGCGTCGATGCCGCCGATGGCGGCGATGGTGAACAAGGACATGGTCAACGCCGCGTTCGAAACCACGCTCGATCAGGGGCTGATCTACGAACGCCGCCTGTTCCAGATCCTCGCCGCGACCGAAGACAAGGCCGAAGGCATGGCCGCCTTTATCGAGAAGCGCGAAGGCGTGTGGAAGGGACGTTGACATGAAAATCGCATTCATCGGACTCGGCAATATGGGCGGCGGCATGGCCGCCAATCTCGCCAAGGCAGGCCATGAGGTTCGCGCCTTCGACCTCAGCGATGAGGCGCTCGCGCGCGCGGTCGCGGCGGGCTGCACGCGTGCCGCATCGGCCGCCGAAGCCGTGACCGGCGCCGAAGCTGTGGTGACGATGCTCCCGGCGGGCAAGCATGTCGCCTCGGTTTATGAAGCTGAGGTGTTTCCGAACGCGGCCCCCGGCACCTTGCTGCTCGACTGCTCGACGATCGACGTCGCGACCGCACGCGCCAATATCGAGGCCGCGACGGCCAAAGGCCTCGTGGCGGTCGACGCGCCGGTATCGGGCGGCATCGCGGCGGCGAATGCGGGCACGCTGACCTTCATGGTCGGCGGCACTGACGAAGGCTTTGCGCGCGCCGAACCGATCCTTGCCAAGATGGGCAAGGCGGTGATCCACGCCGGCGGCGCGGGCGCCGGACAAGGCGCGAAGATCTGCAACAACATGTTGCTCGGCGCCTCGATGATCGCGACGTGCGAGACGCTCGCGCTCGCGCAGAAGCTCGGGCTCGATCCGCAGACATTCTTCGACATCGCCTCGGTCAGCTCGGGCCAGTGCTGGTCGCTGACGAGCTATGCGCCGCTTCCCGGCGTCGGCCCGACGACGCCCGCCGACAATGATTACAAGGGCGGCTTCGCTGCCGCGCTGATGCTCAAGGATTTGCGTCTCGCGATGGAAGCGGCGGCAAGCGTCGACGCCGACGTCCCGATGGGATCGAAGGCGCGCGAGCTTTACGAAGCCTTTGTCGAGGCAGACAAGGACGGCCGCGACTTCTCGGCGATCATCAAGACGTTGCAGGGCTGAAGTCTCTCTAGTCCCGCTCGTGTCGAGCGAAGTCGAGACACCCATCGAGATGGCGCCAAGCCGAAGGGCATCTCGACTTCGCTCGATGCGAACGGAAATCGGGGTTCAGTAAAAGTCGGCCGTCTCGCCGCCATTCTGCCGCGTCGTGCGGTGCACTTGCGTCGGCGCCTTGCGCTCGCCGGTCCGCACCTCGATCCGCCCGTCCACCCGCCGCACCTCGACGGGCGCTACGACCCGCGCCCGCGCGACACCGACCGCGGTCGCCTGCGACTTGGGCATCGGCGCAGTCGCCGGGGCGCTCGCGGCGAGCAGCAGGGCGGCGGTCAGGGACATGGTGGCGTGCATGCTCTGCCCTGACGGCAGGTCCTGCCACTATTTTAACCCTGAATCGCAATATTATCGCAGGACCGCAGGGCGTTTTCGGGCAAAAGAAAGGCCGCCTGCCCCACGCCGGGACAGGCGGCCGTCTTTTGGTAAGCGAAAGGGGGGCTTAGAAACCCGACTTCGCCTCCGCCTTTTCCTTGAGCAGCGGCGCGATCTCGAAGCCGTGCTTCTCCAGCGCGTTGACGATCTTGTCGGTGCCTTCGAGGCCCGCCCAGAACATCGGGCCGCCGCGATAGACCGGCCAGCCATAGCCATAGATCCACACGACATCGATGTCCGAAGCGCGCTGCGCCTTGCCCTCGGCCAGGATCAGTGCGCCTTCGTTGACCATCGGATAAAGCGTGCGCTCGATGATCTCCTGATCGGTGATCTCGCGCTTCTCGATTCCCGCCTTCTGGCGAAACTGTTCGATGATCTCGGCGACGCGGGGGCTTTCCGACGGATTGCGCTTCTCGTCATAGTCATAGAAGCCCGCCTGCTTCTTCTGGCCCCAGCGGCCTTCGGCGCACAGCGCGTCGCGGATGCTTTCGATGCGGTTCGGGTCGCGGTGCCAGCCGATGTCGACGCCGGCGAGGTCGCTCATCTGGAACGGTCCCATCGGCATGCCGAAGTCGACATGCACCTTGTCGACCTGCGCCGGGGTCGCGCCCTCCATGAGCAGCTTCCTCGCCTCGACCTGGCGCGGCTTCAACATCCGGTTGCCGATGAAGCCGTCGCACACGCCCGCGACGACTGCGACCTTGCCGATCTTCTTGCCGATCGCCATCGCGGTCGCGAGCGCGTCGAGCGCGGTCTTCTCGCCGCGCACGACTTCGAGCAGCTTCATGACATTGGCGGGCGAGAAGAAATGCATGCCGAGCACGTCGCCCGGCCGGGTCGTCGCGGTCGCGATCTCGTCGATGTCGAGATAGCTGGTGTTCGACGCGAGGATCGCGCCGGGCTTGGCGATCGTGTCGAGCTTGCCGAAGATGTCCTTCTTGACGCTCATGTCCTCATAGACCGCCTCGATGATCAGGTCGCAGTCCGCGAGGTCGTCGAGGTTCAGCGTCGGCGTCAGGAGACCCATCATCTGGTCGACCTGTTCGGGCTTGAAGCGGCCCTTGGCGGCGCTTGCGTCGTAATTCTTGCGGATCACCCCGACGCCGCGGTCGAGTGCCTCTTGCTGCATCTCGACGATCGTGACGGGGATGCCCTTTTGCAGGAAGTTCATCGAAATGCCGCCGCCCATCGTGCCGGCCCCGATGACGCCGACCTTCTTGATATCGCGCAGCTGCGTGTCCTTGGGCAGACCGTCGATTTTCGCGGCCTGCCGCTCTGCAAAGAAGATGTGACGCTGCGCCGCCGACTGGCTGCCCATCATCAGCTTCATGAATTCCTGCCGCTCGAAGGCGAGCCCCTCGTCGAAGGGCAGGCGCGTCGCCGCCTCGACGCAGGCGAGGTTGGCGTAAGGCGCCTCGAACCCGCGCCAGCGCTTGGCGTTCGCGGTCTTGAGCTGTTCGATCACCGCGACGTCACCGAAGACGGCGCGTTCGCGCGTCGGGCGCGGACCGTCGGCGATCTTGGCGCGGGCAAAAGCGATCGCGTCGCCGGCCAGACTGTCTTCGCCTGCGAGTTCGTCGACAAGGCCGAGGTCCCTGGCCTTCGATGCGGGGAGCGGATCGCCCGACGAAACCATCGTCGCGGCGGCTTCGACCCCGACGACGCGCGGCAGGCGCTGCGTGCCGCCCGCGCCGGGCAGCAGGCCCAGCTTCACCTCGGGCACGCCGAGCTTGGCCGAGGGAACGGCGACGCGATAATGGCACACCAGCGCCGTCTCGAGGCCGCCGCCGAGCGCGGTGCCGTGGATCGCCGCGACGACCGGCTTGGTCGCGGCCTCGATCATGTTGAGCACGGCGTTGAAGTCGGGGCCGCGCGGCGGCTTGCCGAACTCACTGATGTCGGCGCCGGCGATGAAGGTGCCGCCGTCGCAGCGCAGCACGATCGCCTTGACGCTGTCATCGGCGAGCGCCGCTTCGAAATTGTTCTTCAGGCCTTCGCGGACGTGCCAGCTCAGCGCGTTGACCGGCGGGTTGTTGACGATGATGACAGCAACGTCGCCATCCTTTTCCAGCGTGACGCTGACGGGGGTTTCATCGGACATGGGAGAACTCCTTGGTCTGGCAAATTGAACTCAGTCGTCGATTGCGGCGTGGATCAAGGTCTTGACCTCGCGCCGCACGGGATAGGTGGAGGAGGGCATCAGCTGGGTCATGAAGACCATGCAAATCTCTTCGACCGGATCGACGAAGAAGCCGGTCGAGAACATGCCGCCCCAATAAAAATCGCCCGCCGAACCCGGGATGCCCGCAGCAGCCGGGTCGAGCGTGACCGCGAAGCCGAGCCCAAAGCCGACCCCGGCATTCTCGTCTTCGGAAAAGATGCCGACGCTGTGCTGCGTCAGGTCGCCGCCGCCGACCAGATGGTTCGATGTCATCAGCTCCAGCGTCTTGCGGCTGATAATGCGCGTGCCGTCCAGCTTGCCGCCGCCAAGCAGCATCAGGCAGAAACGGTGATAATCCTGAAGCGTCGAGGCAAGCCCGCCGCCGCCGGAATGAAAGCTGCGGTCCTTCGCCCAGCGGCTGCGCGCGCCACTGTCGAAATCCTGCTTCTTGTCCTTGGGGTGAAAGGCATAGGCGTCGGTCAGCCGGTGCTGCTGGTCGGCGGGCACCTTGAAACCGGTATCGACCATGTCGAGCGGGCCGAATATCCGCTCCTTCAGGACCTGCGCAAACGGCTTGCCCTCGACGCGCTCGATCACCGCGCCGAGCACATCGGTCGCCATCGAATAATTCCAATGGGCACCGGGGTCGAACTGCAGCGGAATTTTCGCCAGATCGGCGATGAAACCGTCCATCGTGTAATCGGCGTCGAAATCGTCGATCCGCGCCTTGCGATAGGCGGCGTCGACCGGCGTGCGTTCCTGAAAGCCATAGGTCAGCCCCGCCGTATGGCGCAGCAGGTCGACGATGCGGATTGGCTGGAGCGGCGGGCGGGTCAGAAATGGTACATTGCCGCCGCCCGCGACGAAGACGCCGGTGTCCTTGAATTCGGGGCAATATTTGACCAGTGGGTCCGACAGCGCAACCTTGCCCTCTTCGACCAGCATCATGAGCGCGACGCTGGTGATCGGCTTGGTCATGCTGGCGATGCGAAAGATCGCGTCGGGCTTCAGCGCCTCGCCCGGCCGCGCCTCGCCGATGACCGACTGGTGCGCGATCTCGCCACGCCGCGACACCAGCGTCGCCGCGTGCGGCAGGCGGCCGGTGTCGACATATTTGGCGGCGAGGAACGCCGGAATGCGGTCCAGCCGCGCGCTATCGAATCCGTGGCCCATATCTATCCCATCAATGCGAAGTCTGGCCGAGCAGCTGGCGCGTCACCGGATGCGAACTGGTCAGCCCGCCGTCGACCGCGATCGCCTGTCCGTTGACATAACTCGCCTGGTCGCTGGCGAGAAACAGCGCGACATTGGCGAGCTCCTCGGGCTGCGCTGCGCGGCGCAGCGGGTTGAGCTGGCCGAGCTTGTGCGTGACCTCTTTCGCCTTGGCATAGTCGAAGGTCGGCTTAGTCATGCCCGTCTCGGTGAGGCCGGGGCAGATGGCATTGACGCGGACACCGCTCGTCGACAGTTGCTGCGCGGCGACCTTGGCAAGGTTGATCACGCCCGCCTTCGATGCCGAATAAGCGCCCGGGCCGGCGCCCGAATTGATCCCAGCTACGCTCGCGGTCAGCACGATCGCGCCGCCGCGGCCCTGATCGACCATCGCCTTGCCGGCATGTTTCACCATCAGCGCCGGTCCGATCAGATTGACGCGCAGCGTCTCGCCCCAGGCGGCGGGATCGAAGTCGAAGATGCCGCCCATGTCGCCGATGATCCCGGCGTTCGCAAAGGCGATGTCGAGTCCGCCGAAGCTGTCCTTGGCGGCCGCGACGAGCTTTGCGACATCGGCTTCGACGCCCGCATCGATTTCGAGCGCGACGGCCTCGCCATCGGCATCCTTCACCAGCTTTGCGGTCTCGTGCACCGCGGCGGTCTTGTCGCCGATGACCAGCTTGGCGCCCTCGGCGGCGAAGCGCAGCGCGCTCGCACGGCCGATGCCCGAACCGGCGCCGGTGATAATCGCGATCTTGCCGTCCAATGCGCCCATCATGCGCCTCCCGATATCGTGGCACCGCCATCGCAGACGATGGTCTGGCCGGTGGTAAAAGCTCCCGCCTTGCTGGCGAGGAAGACCGCGGCGCCCGCGATCTCGTGCGGTTCGCCGATCCGCTTCAACGTCGAGGCAGCGGTCGAGCGGCGCAGATTCTCGGGATTTTCCCAAAGCGCGCGCGCCATGTCGGTGCGGATCAGGCCGGGCGCGATGCAATTGACGCGCACCCCGGCTTCGCCCAGCTCGACGGCATAGTTGCGCGCCATCTGCATGTCGGCGGCCTTCGAGATGCAATAGGCGCCGATGATCGGCGATCCTTTCAGGCCGCCGATCGAACTGATGATGGTGATCGCGCCTTCGCCGCGCTCGACCATTTCGGGCGCGACCATCGTGATCAGCCAGTGGTTGGACAGGATATTATTGTCCATGATCTTGCGGAACTGGTCGTCGCTGATTCCGAGGCCGGGGCCGTAATAGGGGTTCGACGCCGCATTGCAGACGAGCGCGGTGATCTTGCCGAAGCTTTTGCGTGTCGTGTCGACGAGGGTCTGCAGATCCTCCTTCGACGAGATATTCGCCGGAACCGCGATCGCGGTGCCGTCGCCGAACTGTGCATTGATCCCCGCCGCGGTTGCCTCGCAGGCATCGGCCTTGCGGCTCGAAATCACGACCTTCGCGCCCTGTTCGGCCATCGCTTCGGCGATCGCCTTGCCGATGCCGCGCGACGACCCGGTGATCAGCGCGATCTGCCCCGTCATGTCGAACAGGCTCATGCGCCGGCTTTCTTTGCGAAGTCCCACGCCTTTTCGGCGAGCGGCAGAACGCGTTCGGACATTTCCTTCGCATGGCTCGACGAGGCGGTGCCGTCGATCACGCGCTTCTTGATCCCCTGCATGATCCCGGCGAGGCGGAAGAAATTATAGGCAAAATACCAGTTCATGTCGGGCACGCCGTCGCGTCCCGTGGCGGCGCAATAGCGTTCGACCACTTCGTCGAGCTCGGGAATGCCCAGCGCCTTGCGGTCGAGGTCGGCAACCCCCGAGCGCCCGCCGTTTTCGGTCACCCACGCCATTGCAACATAGGTGAAATCGGCAAGCGGATCGCCCAGCGTCGACAATTCCCAGTCGAGCACCGCGAGCACTTCGGGCCGGTCCTTGGCAAAGATCATATTGTCGATGCGGTAATCGCCATGGACGACGCTGGTCCGCGTCTGTTCGGGCAGCGTCGCGGGCAGCCAGGTGATCAGCCGCTCCATCTCGTCCATCGTCTCGGTCTCGGACAGCCTGTATTGCTTGGTCCAGCGATCGACCTGCCGGCCGAAATAATTGCCGGGCTTGCCGAAATCCGAAAGCCCGGCCGCCTCGACATCGACGCTGTGCAACGCGGCGAGCGTGTCGATCATCGCATGATAGGTCGCGCGGCGGTTCTCCGGCGTCGATTCCGGCATCGCGCCGTCCCAGATCGTCTGCCCGTCGACCATGCCCATAACATAGAACCAGCTGCCGATGACCGAATCGTCGGTGCACAGGCCATATTGGCGTGCGACGGGAAAGCCCATTTTGTGCAGGCCCGCCTGCACCTTATATTCGCGGTCGACCGCGTGCGCCGAGGGCAGCAGCGGGCCGAAGGGCTTGCGGCGCAGCACATAATTGCCCGACGGCGCGCTGATCTTGTACGTCGGGTTCGATTGGCCGCCGGCGAACTTGCCCTGCGTCAACGGGCCTTCGAATCCCTCGACATTCGCTTCCATCCATGCGGTCAGCTTCGCTTCGTCCAGCAGGTCCGCGCCCTCGGGTGCGACCGTGCCGCTGAACAGCTTCTGCGCGTCCAACGCTGCGGTCATTGGTCGAACACGATCACCGAACGTGCGGAATCGCCTTTCTTCATCGCTTCAAATCCTTCGTTGACCTTGGCGAGCGGGATCGTCTCGGCAACGATGCTGTCGAGATCCAGCAACCCGCGCAGATAGAAATCGACGAGACGCGGGATATCGACCGGGAAGCGGTTGCCGCCCATGATCGCGCCCTGCAACTTCTTGCCCGAGAGCAGGTCCATCGCGCCCAGCCCGACCTTTTCGGAAAGCGGCATCATGCCCAGAATCGTGGCGGTGCCGCCGCGGCGCAGCGATGCGACCGCAAGGCTGGCCGAAGCCGGCCGCCCGACCGCCTCGATCGCATGGTCGACCCCGCCCTTGCTGATTTCCAGAATCTGCTTCGCGGCATCGTCTGCCAGCGCGTCGACGACGTCGGTGGCCCCGAGCTTCTTCGCCAGCTCGCGCTTTTCCGGAACCGAGTCGGCGGCGATGATGCGTCCTGCACCGGCGATCTTCGCAGCGTTGATCGTCGCAAGGCCGACGCCGCCGCAGCCGACGACGGCGACGGTTTCGCCGGGCGTTACCTTGCACGCGTTAAAGATCGTTCCAGCGCCTGTCGTCACCGCGCAGCCGATCACCGCGGCGCGGTCGAGCGGCATGTCGGGATCGATCCGCACGCACGCATGCTCATGGACCAGCATCACCTCCGAAAAGGCGCTGAGGTTCAGCATCTGGTTCACCGGCGAGCCGTCGGGGCGCGTGATGCGCGGCGCCGATCCCGCCGGACCCCGCGTGTCGCCGCCGAGGCACAGCGACATGCGGCCCGAAACGCAATATTCGCAGTGGCCGCAAAAGGCCGACAGACAGGTCACGACGGCATCGCCCGGCTGAACCGTTCGCACCTCGCTGCCGACCGATTCGACGATGCCCGCCGCTTCATGGCCTGGGATCGCGGGCAGCGGGTGCGGATAGGCGCCGTCGATGAAGTGCAGGTCCGAATGGCAAAGGCCGCACGCCGCAGTGCGGATGCGGACTTCGTGCGGGCCGGGCTTGTCGACGACGACATCTTCGATGACGAGCGGTTTGCCCGGCTCGATCAGAACAGCGGCTTTGGTCAATCTCTCTCTCCGGATGGTCTGATTTAACGCGAGACGCCGATGTCGCCCGACGAGAAGCCGGGATCGGCGGCGGCCGAATGCTTGGCGAGTTCGATGCGCGAAATCGCGCGGGCGTGGACTTCGTCGGGACCGTCGGCCAGCCGCAACGTGCGCTGGCCGGCGTACATCTTGGCGAGACCGAAGTCGTCGCTGACGCCGCCGCCGCCATGCGCCTGGATTGCATCGTCGATGATCTGGAGCGCCATGTTGGGCGCCTGCACCTTGATCATCGCGATCTCGGCCGCCGCCGACTTGTTGCCGACCTTGTCCATCATGTCGGCCGCCTTCAGGCACAGCAGACGCGTCATTTCGATGTCGATGCGCGCGCGCGCGATGCGCTGTTCCCAGATACTGTGTTCGGCGATCGTCTTGCCAAAGGCGACGCGCGACTGAAGGCGCTTGCACATGCGCTCCAGCGCTTCCTCGGCGACGCCGATCGTGCGCATGCAATGGTGGATGCGCCCCGGCCCGAGGCGGCCCTGCGCGATCTCGAATCCGCGGCCTTCGCCCAGCAACATCGCCTCTTCGGCATTGACGCGCACGTCTTTGAGTTCGACTTCCATATGGCCGTGCGGCGCGTCGTCATAGCCGAAGACGGGCAGGTGGCGGATGATGTTCACGCCCGGCGCATCGGCGGGAACGACCAGCATCGACTGCTGTTGGTGGCGCTTGGCGCCGAAATCGGTCTTGCCCATCACGATCAAGACCTTGCAGCGCGGATCGCCGAGGCCCGAAGACCACCATTTGCGGCCGTTTATGACATAATCGTCGCCGTCGCGCTCGATCCGCGTCTCGATGTTCGTTGCATCGGACGAAGCGACCGCGGGCTCGGTCATCAGAAAGGCCGAACGGATCTCGCCGTTCATCAGCGGCTTCAGCCAGCGTTCCTTCTGCGCGCGCGTGCCGTAACGGTGGAACACCTCCATATTGCCGGTATCGGGCGCCGAACAGTTGAACACCTCGCTCGCAAAGCCGACGCGGCCCATCTCTTCGGCGCACAGCGCATATTCAAGGTTGGTGAGACCCGGGCCTTCGAACTCGAACGTCTCGTCGACATGATGATGCGCGGCCGACTTCGGCGGCATGAACAGGTTCCAGATGCCCGCCGCCTTCGCTTCGGCCTTGAGGTTGTCGACGATCTGGATCACCTTCCAGCGATCGCCCGCGGCATCCTGTTCCTTGTAGGCCGCGACCGCCGGCCGCACCTTGCGCTCGATGAATTCGCGAACCCGGCCCTGCCAATGTTTCTGCCGGTCGGTGAGATCGAAATCCATCTGTGCGTTCCTTTCCCTTTACGTTTACGTAAACCCTTGGACCGATTCGGCAGCCTTGCCAAGTCCCGCCGCGCAGAAAATTGCTCCCGCGCCGCCGCGCGCGCAACCATGCGTTACGCGGCGGGCGGTTCGCCTTCGCCGACGCCTGCGAGCGCGGCGAGTCGCGCCTCGTGATCCGCGCGGTCGATCGCATAGCGGCGCAGCCCCGTCGCGGCCGCGGCGGCGATCAGCACCATCAGTACGGCGAAAATCCATGCCATCGTCGTTGCGGCGCTGGCGGGCCACTCTTCGGGCTTCACCTGCTCGCTCAGCCCGACATAGGCGACGAGTTGGCCGACGATGAATATGCCCAACGCCTGCCCGAATTTCTGCACCATCAAATAGCCGGCGAAGAATACGCCCTCGATCCGCGTCCCATGCTCGACCTCATGCGCCTCGACGATTTCGGCGACCATCGACGAGGAGGAGATGTTGGCGACGATCAGCCCGAACAGCGCCACGGTCATGAACGCAAGGAGCAGTCCCATCGACGTCCAGCCGCCAAGGTCGGGCCACCAGCCAAGGTTGCGCGCCGCATAGGGGAGAAAGGCGAACGCGCCGCTCAGCATCACGGCGAAGATCGCGGTATCGCGCTTGCCGAAGCGGCGATGCGCGAGCCCGACCGCCGCAAATGCACCGAATACCGAAATCGCGAGCCCCACCGGATAGAGGCGAACCTGGGCGTCAGTGAGCTGCCAGACATAGAGCATCACATAGTTGATCGCGCCGATCGTGGTCGCATAGCCGGTAACGATGAACAGCGCCCCGATCGCGAGCGTCACGAAGGCGGGGTTGCGAAAGGCCAGCGCGATGTCGGCGAGCATCGACTTGCCATGCTGCGGCTTGGCCGCGACCGGCAGCGACAGGATGCGCCGGTGCTGACCGATCGCCGAGCCGAGCGTCGTCAGCAGGATCAGCACCGCGCCGAACAGGCCAAAGGCGGTATAGCCGGCCGGATCAAGCAACCCGCTCTTCGTCGGGTCGTCGGATTTCAGGAAGACATTATAGGCAAGCGCGGTCGCCACCAGCCCGCCGAGCCAGCCGAACAGGAAGCGAAAGCGCACCAGCGTCGTGCGCTCGTCATAGTCGCGCGTCAGTTCGGCGACGAGCGAGATCGAGGGTATCTCGCACGCGGAAACGAGGACGCGCACCGCGATGACGTTGACCAGCAGGCCCAGCGTCGAATGTTTGGCGATGTCGGGCGATACCCAAAGCAGCGCCCACGCGATCGCCATCGGCACCGCGGCGCCATAGAGCCAGGGGAGACGCCGCCCTATCCGCGTCCGCGTCGCGTCGGACAGGCGGCCGATCAGCGGATCGGCCATCGCATCGACGAACATCGCCGCGATCAGCACCAGCGACACGGTGCGCGGATCGAAGCCGAGCACCTGATTGTAATAGAGCATGAAGAAGGTGGTGAGCCCTGCCTCCTTGATGCCCAGTGTCACCGCACCGAGCCCGTGTGCGAGTTTGATCCGCGCGGGGAGCGCGCTTGGGAGAGCGGCTGCGGTCATTGGAGCCCGACCGTTTCCGAAGACGCTTCCGACACCGCAAGTGCGGCGAGCCGCGCCTCATGATCGGCGCGGTTGATCGGGAAGCGCGAGAAGACCCAGGTCGACAGGATCGTCGCCACCACCACAATCAGGCTGTAGCTGATGACGAGCCGGTCGACGACGTCGGGCGCGACCTGACCGGGAACCGCCTTCGACGGAAGGCCCGACAGGCTGATGAGCAGGCCGGTGAGGCCGATGCCGACGGCAGTCGCGCATTTCTGCACGAACATCCAGCCGGCGGCGAATACCCCTTCGGTACGGCGTCCGGTTTCGACTTGCGAGGCCTCGACGACATCGGCGAGCATCGACTGGGCGGAGATCATCACCATCACCGCATTGACGTTCGAGATCAGGATGAAGCCCATCAGCAGGTTGCTTGAAAAACCCGTCCCCGCGGCGGGCCAGTGACCCGACAGGAACAGGGCGAACGGCACGACCCAGAAGATTGTGCTGATCACGCCGCAAACCACGGCGGTCCGCTTTTTGCCGAAACGATGATGGAGCGGCTGCACGAGCACGAACGATGCCAGCACGCTGACCATCAGCAGCCAGGGCAGCGCGGCAAAGGCGCCGTCCGAGAAGCGCCAGACATAGAGATAGAGGAAGTTCGAGATGGTGAAGGTCATCTGCGTGCTCGAAATTGCGATCAGCGACGCGCCGAGCAGGATCAGCGCGGCGGGATGGCGGAGCGATTCCCATATCTCGGCAAACACGCGCTTGGGCGAACCGGGCTCGGGCTTCGTTGCCGGCAGATGCGCGATGCGGCGATGCTGGCCGAGCGCCGAGATCAGCACCGTCGCCGCCATGATGATCGCGCCGCACAGACCGTAGAGCCAGTAGCCGGCGGGATTGAGCTGGCCGAATTTGTGCGTCGCGTCCGGACGCAGAAAGACCGTGTTGGCAAGGAAGAAGACCAGCAGCCCGCCCCCCCAGGCGAAGAGAAAGCGGAAGCGCACCAGCGCGGTGCGCTCGTCATAATCGCTCGTCAGCTCGGCGACGAGCGATTGCGACGGCACTTCGCAGCACGAGACGAGCGTCCGCACGAGGACCGCGACGACGACCAGATAGGCGAAGATGTGCGTATGATCGTCGGGCGGCGACCATAGCAGCATCCACGCAAAGCCGAGCGGGATCGGTGCCAGATAGAGCCATGGGTGGCGCCGGCCCCAGCGGCTATAGGTGCGGTCGGAGAAATAGCCGATCAGCGGATCGACGAAGGCATCGGCAAGCAGCGCGAACATCAGCGCGAGCGACACGAGGCTCGCGTCGAGCCCGACGACCTGGCTGTAGAAGATCAGCAGAAAGGTCGAAAAGCCGTTGTCCTTGACGCCATAGGCAACGCTGCCGAGGCCATGGAACAGCTTGAGCCGGACTGGCAGCCGCGTCGGCGCCGGGATGTCGGCGCTCACGCCGTGGCTCCGGCTTTCGCCGCGTCCTCCATAGCCAGTAGGGCATCGAACATGCCCGGTGTTTCCTTGTCCCACGCGTGGCGCTGCCCGATCGTCAGCCCGCCGTCGACGAGCAGGTGGGTCCCGGTCATGAAGCTCGACTCGTCGCTGGCCAGATAGGCGACCGCGTTGGCGATATCCTCGGGCTGGCCGCCGCGCGCGACGGGCTGCGCCTTCGCGCTCATTTCGGCGATCACGGCATTGGCCTGAGTCTTGAGTTCGCCCGGCACCTCGAGCGAGGCGGTAAAGATATTGGTGTTGATGAAGCCGGGGCAGATCGCGTTCACCCGGATGCCGTACTGCGCCAGGTCGGTCGCCGCGACTTTGCTCAGGTGCAGCACGCCGGCCTTCGCGACGGCGTAGGCGGTCGGCGAGTAGCCTGCGCCGAGCGCGGCGACGCTCGCGGTGTTCACGATGGAGGCTCCTTTGCGGCCCTTCATGTGCGGCGCCGCGTAACGGATGCCCATCGCGACCGATTTCAGGACAAGGTCCATCGTGCGGTCCCAGCCTTCGGGGCTGATCTCGTCGATCGGCGCTCGGTCGCCGCCCGCGGCGGCATTGTTGAACAGGATGTCGATTCCACCGGCTTTCGCGGCGGCGGCGTTCATCAGCGCCTCAATATCGGCGGGCACGGTGACGTCGCAGCGGATAAAATCGATCTTGCCGTTGGATTGTTCGGCGAGCGCCGTTCCGCCTGCTTCGTCGATGTCGGCGGCAAAGACATGCGCGCCCTCGCCCGCCAGTTTGAGCACGGCCGCCTTGCCGATGCCCGATGCCGCGCCCGTGACGACGGCGACCTTGCCTGCGAATCGCATGTCTCTGCTCCCGTTTTCTTTTGCCACTCAGCTTAGGCGCCAAAGGGGGCGCGTCAACGGCAGTCAATCCGACGCTACGGCGCCGTAACGGCAGGTTCGTTCGTCCAAGTTGACGCTTGCGTAAAGCTGGCGAATCCCCCTAGTTTGCGCGCCAGAAGAGGAGCCTGAAGATGAGCGATCTGGACGCCTTCCGCGCCGAAGTGCGCGCGTGGCTGGAAGCCAATTGTCCGCCTGAAATGCGCGAACCCGTCCGCGACGAGAATGACATTTGCTGGGGCGGCCGCAAGTGGGTTTTCAAAAACGACGCGCAGAAGGCGTGGCTCGAAGCCTGCGTCGCCAAGGGCTATACGGTCCCCGACTGGCCGAAGGCCTATGGCGGCGCCGGGCTGACCCCCGAACAGACCAAGATCCTCAAACAGGAAATGAAGCGCATCAACGCGCGCTCGCCGCTCGACAGCTTCGGCATCTGGATGCTCGGCCCCGCATTGCTGCAATTCGGTACCGAGGAACAGAAGATCCATTATCTGAACCAGATCGCGCGCGGCGAAATTCGCTGGTGCCAGGGCTATTCGGAGCCCGGATCGGGCAGCGATCTCGTGTCCCTGCAGACGTTCGGCGAGGACAAGGGCGATCACTGGGTCGTCAACGGGTCGAAGATCTGGACCAGCTATGCCGACAAGGCCGACTGGATTTTCTGCCTCGTCCGCACCGACAAGGCGAACAAATATCAGGGCATCACCTTCATGCTCTTCGACATGGAGAGCCCCGGCGTCACCACCAAGCCGATCCTCTTGATCAGCGGCAATTCGCCCTTCTGCGAAACCTTCTTCGACGATGTGAAGGTGCCCAAGACGCAGTTTGTCGGCGAGATCAACCGCGGCTGGGACGTCGCCAAATATCTGCTCGGCCACGAACGGGAGATGATTTCGGGCGGCGGCGCGGGCGGCGACATGGTCAGCATCGGCGGCGCCTTCGCCAAGGCGTTCGGCAAGAATGCGGCGGGCGAACTCGACGACCCGATCCTGCGCGCCGAAATGGCGGCGTTCGACGTCGATGTCTTTGCCTATCGCGCGATGGGCGAACGCTTCATGGACATGTGGAAGACCGGGCGAGCGCATCCTGCCAGCTCGAACATGATGAAATATGTCGGCACCGAGCTCAACAAGCGACGCCACGAACTCGTCATGTCGGGGGGCGGCAGCGAAGCGCTCGAATGGGACAGCGAAGAGAGCAAGGGCGGCGCGCGAGCCCGCACCTGGCTACGCACCAAGGCCAATTCGATCGAAGGCGGGACGAGCGAAGTCATGCTCAACGTCATTGCCAAGCGTATTCTCGACCTGCCCGGAGCCTGACCCATGCCTTTGTATCACAATGACGACCAGGCGATGCTCAAGGACAGCGTCGCGCCCTTCGTCGCCGAGCAGGCGCCGGTCTCGCACCTTCGCAAGCTTCGCGACACCGCCGACGCCACGGGCTTCTCGCGCGAGCTGTGGGCACAGTTTACCGAAATGGGCCTGCCCGGGATGCTCGTTCCCGAGGCGCATGGCGGGCTTGGCATGGGGCATATCGAGGCGGGCATCGTGCTCGAGGAAATCGGCCGCAACCTGACCCCGTCGCCCTTTCTGTCGACCAGCGTCGGCGCGGTCGCCGCGCTCGCGAAGGCGGGCGGAACGCAGGCCGGCCGCTGGCTCCCCGCCATCGCTTCGGGCGAGGCGATCATCGCGCTCGCGATCGACGAAGGCGCGAAGCACCGCCCCGACCGCATCGCGACCACCGCGACGCGCGCCGGCAACGGCTTCCGCCTCGACGGCAAGAAGAGCTTCGTCCTCCACGGCCATGTCGCCGACATGAGCATCGTCGCGGCGAAGACCGACGGCGGGATCACGCTTTTCGCGGTGCCGAAGGATGCCAAGGGCGTCACCGCCGACCCGCGCCGCCTCGTCGATTCCTCGCTTGCGAGCCATGTCACCCTCGACGGGGTCGAGGTCGATGCCGACGCGGTGATCGGCGAGGTCGACGCCGGCAGCGAGATCCTCGACGCGCTGCTCGCGGCGACGCGCACCGGCGCGGCCGCCGAAATGGTCGGCGTCGGGCAGGGCGCGATGGACATGACCGTCGCCTACCTCAAGGAACGCAAGCAGTTCGGCAAGCTGATCGGCGAATTCCAGGGCCTCCAGCACCGCGCCGCGCATCTCTATGGCGAGATGGAAGTCGCGCGCGCTACGGTGATGAAGGCGCAGCAACTGCTCGACGAGGGCAGCGCGGGCGCGAAGCTGATGGTCTCGGTCGCCAAGGCCAAGGCCGGCCGCGCCGCCAACCTCGCGGTGCGCGAGGGCGTCCAGATGCACGGCGGCATCGGCATGACCGACGAATATGACATCGGCCTCTATATGAAGCGCGACCGCGCGCTCGCCGAATATATGGGCGACGTGCATTATCATATCGACCAGGTCGCCCGCATGAACGGCTATTGACCGCTTTCACCCCTCCCGCTTGCGGGAGGGGCAGCGAGACTTGCGAGCTTGCTCGCTGGTCGCAGCGGGGAGGGCGTGATGCCCACAGGCCCCACCCCAACCCTCCCCTGAAGGGAAGGGAGCTAGAAGGATGAACCCATGAACCTAAACGACATGTTCGGCCTCGACGGCCGCATCGCGCTCGTCACCGGCGGCTCGCGCGGGATCGGCAAGATGATCGTCGAGGGCTATCTCGCCGCGGGATGCGCGCGGGTCTATATCTCGGCGCGCAAGACCGCACAGATCGAGGAAGCCGTCGCCGATTTCGAGACGCGTTATCCCGGCAAGGTCATCGGGCTTCCGGTGGACCTCTCGACCGTCGAAGGCTGCCGCGCGCTCGCCAAGGAACTGGAAGCCCGCGAAGAACGCCTCGACATCCTCGTCAACAATGCCGGCGCGGCGTGGGGCGAACCCTTCGAAGGTTTCCCCGAGGCGGGCTGGGACAAGGTGATGGACATCAACGTCAAATCGCCCTTCTTCCTGACGCAAGCGCTCCACGGGCTGCTCAAGGCGGGGGGCAGCGCCGAACGCCCGGCGAAGGTCATCAATATCGGCTCGATCGACGGCATGCGCCTCAACCCGTGGGAAACCTACAGCTACCACGCCTCGAAGGCCGCGATCCTCTACCTCACCAAGCGCATGGCGGCGCGGTTGGTCACCGACCATATCCTCGTCACCGCGATTGCCCCCGGCGCCTTCCAGTCGGACATGAACAAGGCGGCGCGCGACCATGGTGATGCGGTGGCAAAAAGCATCCCGGTGAAGCGGATCGGCGTGCCCGAGGATATGGCCGGCGCCGCGATCTTCCTCGCGTCGAAGGCGGGCGACTATGTCGTCGGCGACACGGTCACGGTCGACGGCGGGCTGGTGCACGGCGACCTCAAGACCAGCATCGACGCGTAAGGCCGCCTTTCATTTCTCGTCATCCCGGACGTGATCCGGGGTCCATAACCGCGCCGCAGGAATGGATGCCGGATCAAGTCCGACATGACGGGTTGCAGGATGTTGACCCTGTTCGCGTGCCGGTGTATTATTCAATTAATGCACCAAGGAGATGGGCCATGCGTTTTGCCTTTCTGATCCCCCCGATAATTCTTCTCACCGCCTGCGGACAGGCCGAGGAGAGGAAGGACAAGACCGAGGTTTCGATCGACGCGGGCGACGAGCATGGCGGCGTCCATATCACGGCGGGCAAGGATGGCAGCCGGATCAAGATCGGCGGCGACGGGGCCGGCATCGACATGAAAGTCCCCGATTTCGTCGACCTCGATATCGAGGGCGATTTCGACATCGACGGTGTGAAGCTCTATCCGGGCAGCAACGTCACGACGGTCAACGTCGATGCGAACGCCAAGGACGGCACCGACCGTGCGAAGGTCGAGCTCGGCTTCACCTCGCCAGCGGCACCCGCGAAAGCGGCCGGCTGGATGGCGGGCGAGTTCGCCAGGAAGGGCGTTCAGGTCACGCGCACCGGCGACACGCTGGCAGGCAAGACCAAGGACGGCGATCATTTCACGATCAGCTTCGCCCCCGACGGCGCGAATGCCAAGGGCAAGGTGCTGATCACCAAGGGGTGATCGCGGCGCCCCGACGCGTCATTGCGAGCGAAGCGAAGCAATCCAGGGCGGGTTTACGCACGCGCTGGATTGCCGCGTCGCCTTCGGCTCGTCACAATGACGCAGTTTGGGTCTACCCGCTGTTTCTGAGCGCCGTTGCGATCGCGTTGATCGTCAACTGGATGCCTTCGCCGATCCGCGGATCGGTCTCGCCCGCGCGGTGGCGCTTCATCAGTTCGATCTGGAGCAGGTTGAGCGGTTCGATATAGGGCAGGCGCAGCCGGATCGACGCCTCGAGCGCCGGATTCTTCTCGAGCAGCCGCGCCTGGCCGGTGATGCCCAGCAGCCCGTCATGCGCGCGGTTCCACCCGTCGCGGATGCGGGTAAAGATCGCGTCGTGCCCGTCGATATGGCTCGCGAGTTCGGCATAGCGCGCCGCAATCCCCATGTCGGACTTCGCGAGCACCATCTCCATATTGCCGAGCAATGCCGCGAAGAAGGGCCAGCCCGCCGCCATATCGGCGAGCAGCACCTTGTCCTCGAACGCCGCGAAACCCTCGCCGGTGCCGTACCAGCCGGGCAGCATCGCGCGCGACTGCGCCCAACTGAACACCCACGGGATCGCGCGCAGATCCTCGATCGCGCTGCTTTTCGTCCGGCTCGACGGCCGCGACCCGATCTTCAGCGTCGCAATCTCGGCGATCGGCGTCATCGCGCGAAAGAAATCCTTGAACGCCGGCGTGTCGTAGACGAGCCCGCGATAGGCGGCGAAGGCGGTGCCGGACAGCCTGTCCATCGCCGCGGCAAAGCGCGCGGCGTCGGCATGGCTCAGCGCCTCGGGTTCGAGGCTCGCGAGCAGGCTTGCCGATACCATCGCCTCCAGGTTCGTGGCCGCGCTGTCGGCTGTGCCATATTTGGCGGCGATCACCTCGCCCTGTTCGGTGATGCGGATGCGCCCCTGCACCGTACCCGCGGGCTGCGCGCGGATCGCGGCGAAGGCGCTGCCACCGCCGCGTCCGACCGCGCCGCCGCGGCCATGGAAAAGCTGCATCGCGGTATCGGCTTCCTCGAACACCGGGGTCAGCGCCTGCGACGCCTGATACAGCCCCCAAGTCGACGTCAGATAGCCGCCGTCCTTGTTCGAATCCGAATAGCCGATCATCACTTCCTGATGCCCGCGCCGGCAGATTTGCGGGCCGATCTCAGGCATCGCGAAATAGCGCGTCATGATCCCGGGCGCGCGGCCCAGGTCGTCGATCGTCTCGAACAGCGGAACGACCATCAAATTCGCCTTGCCGGCCTCGCCACCGCTTCGCCACAGTCCCGCCTCGCGCGCAAGGACATGGACTTCGAGCAGGTCGGACAAATCCTGCGCCATGCTGATGATCCACTGGCAGATCGCGTCGTTGCCCAGCCGCGCGCGGACGTCGGCGGCGGCATGGATGATGGCGAGTTCGCCGGCGGTCTCGTCGCTCCACTGGTGCCATGGCGCGGCGAGCGGCCGGTCGCTGGCGAGTTCGGCAGTGAGCAGCGCGACGCGCGCTTCCTCGTCGAGCGCCCGATAGTCGGCGCACACGCCCGATACCGACAGCAATTCGGCAAGCACGCGCTCGTGGACGGCGCTGTTCTGCCGCATGTCGAGCGTCGCGAGATGGAAGCCGAACACCTCGACCGCGCGGATCAGTCGTCCGAGCGCGCCGATGCCGCCAAACTGGCCCTGGCTGTTCGCCGACAGGCCGTTGGCGATGGTGACGAGATCGCGGCGGAAATCGGCGGGCGTGTCATAGGGCTCGCCGGTCAACGCAGATGGACGCGGCGGCGTGCGCCCGACGATCTCGGCGTAAGTAGCGCACAGCCGAGCATAAATGCCTGACAACGCGCGACGGTAGGGCTCGTCGCGCCGGCTCGGCGCCACGTCGCCGCTCGCCTCGGCCAGCGCCTCGACCGCGTCGGGAACCGCGGCAAGGCTCGCCGACACCGACAGCTCGGCGCCAAGGGCGTGGACCGCATCGATATAATGGCCCAGCACCGCGGCGGCGTTGCGGCTCGTCGCCATGTGCATCGTCTCGGCGGTGACGAAAGGGTTGCCGTCGCGGTCGCCGCCGATCCAGCTGCCGACGCGCAGGAAGCTGGCGGGGCGCTGACCCAATTCGGCTTCCCAGCGCGCATAGAGTTTCGGCACGACGGGCAGGAACACGTCGCGCAGATAGGTCAGTGCATTGTCGATCTCGTCGGCGACGAACAATTTTTCGGTGCGCAGCGGGCGCGTCTGCCACAACAGGACGATCTGCCGCCGGATGGCATCCTCGACCCCGTCACCCTCGGGCGTTTCGTCGACGCCGGCATCGCGCAGCAGCATCAGCTCGGCGATGCGGTTCTTGTGGTCGAGCACCGACTTGCGGCGCACCTCGGTCGGGTGCGCGGTCAGCACCGGCGCGACGAGCGACGCGCTCAGCAGCGCCGCGATCGCATCGCCGTCGATGCCGTCGCCTTTCAGTTTCCCGATCGCCGCCGCGACGGTCGCCTCGGGCTCGGCGGCGACCCCTTGGCGATCCTCGGCGAGATTGGCGAGCATCG
Source organism: Pseudomonadota bacterium (assembly GCA_023387085.1). Classification (GTDB taxonomy): domain Bacteria; phylum Pseudomonadota; class Alphaproteobacteria; order Sphingomonadales; family Sphingomonadaceae; genus Sphingopyxis. The sequence continues at coordinate 56,438 of JAEWIL010000203.1, forward strand.
AAAACAGCATGAAGCCGCGCACGAAGGCGATCGTGTCGTCGAGGCTCAGCGCATCGAGCCCTGGATCGATCGCCTCGGCCCCCGCGATGCCGCGATGCCGGTCGACGCTCGACGAACGGATATATTCGGTCTGGCGGAACAGCTTTTCGCCGCCATAGGCGCGGATGACGTCGCCGAGGATCCGTCCGAGATAGCGGATGTCGGGATTTTGCGAGATCTGGATCGGTGGGCCCATGGGCGCAGGTTGCTGCACCGCAACAGACGCTGCGTCAAGCAGCGCATAGCTATGCCTCGCGACAGATCAGTTCGTCTTGACGAGGTTGAGCATTCCCATATCGATCGCGGGGCGACCATCGAACGCAACGGAATTGCGCGTGTCGGTGATGAACATCAGTCGCCCCGATGCGTCGGTGATCCGCGCCGACACCGCATAGCTGTGCCGCGGATCGAGCTGGCGCTGGTCGACGGTCAGGCGGAACGCAAGGGGCACCTGCCGGCCATCGGCGGTGAAGCTTTGCTGCGCGATCGTGCGCGTCGGCGCGTCGGCCAGGCTGACATCCTCCAGCCGGACTTCGACTTGCGCCGTCGGTGGCAGCGCGATGCGCTCGCGATACGGGATGCTGCCGGTGACCGCGACCGGCTTTTCGGACGGCATGACCGCCGCGCAGGCGGTAAGCGACAAGGCGATGGGGGCGGCGATGGCGGCGAAGCGACGCATGATCTTCTCCTGCAGCCTAGCCTTCCAGTTCGACATCCCAATAAAGCCAGTCGATCCAGCTCTCGTGCAGATAGTTCGGCGGGAAGCAGCGGCCATTGTCCTGTAACTGCCAGCTCGTCGGGCGCCACGGCTGCTGGTGCAGCGGCATATGCGCCTGTTGCGGCGTCCGTCCGCCCTTCTTCAGATTGCACGGCGCGCAGGCGGTCGCGACATTCTCCCACGTCGTGCGCCCGCCCAGCCGGCGCGGGACGACGTGATCGAAGGTCAGATCCTTGCCCGACCCGCAATATTGGCACGCGAAGCGGTCGCGCAGGAACAGGTTGAAGCGCGTGAACGCCGGATATTGCGACGGCTTCACATATTGGCGGAGCGCGATCACGCTCGGGATCGGCATGGTCCGGGTCGGCGAATGAATCTCGCGCTCGTAATTTTCGACGATCGTCACGCGGTCGAGGAAAACCGCCTTGACCGCGGTCTGCCACGGCCACAGGCTCAGGGGATAATAGCTGAGCGGCGTATAGTCGGCGTTCAATACCAGTGCAGGACAAGAATCGGGATGCCGGGCGAGATCGGGATGGAACATGGCTTGGTAACGCTGCCCCCATTGCTTCGCGGGATGGCGCGCCACTGCCTCCCGCGCGTGACACTGTCATTACATGACGCCTCAGAATCTGGCGTCAAGGGGGCATCGTCCGCAAGATATGGAATGAGAATTTCGGTTGCGCCACAGCATATGGATTCGCCGGCCTGCCCATGCTGACCCGTTTCGCGCCCAGCCCGACGGGCGAACTCCACCTCGGTCATGCCTATAGCGCCGTGCTCGCGCATGCGGCGGCGCGCGAGGCCGGAGGGCAGTTTCGGATTCGCATCGACGATATCGACGGCAGCCGCTCGCGCGAGGCCTATGTCGCGGCGTCGCTCGCCGATGTCGCATGGCTGGGGATCGATTGGGAGGGCGATCCGGTGCGCCAGTCGACGCATCTCGGGCGATATGCCGCCGCACTCGACGATTTGCGCGCGCAGGGTGTCGTCTATCCCTGCTTCTGTACCCGCGCCGACATTGCCGAGAGCCTCACCGCGCCGCACGGGCCGCCCAAAGCTTCGGTCGCCGCGATCTACCCCGGCACGTGCCGCAGTCTGCCGGCAGCCGAACGCGAACGCCGTCTCGCCGGCGAACCGCATAGCTGGCGCCTCGACATGGCGCGGGCGGTCGCGCTTGCCGGCGACCTCGACTGGGAAGAGCAGGGGCAGGGTATGCGCGCTGCCGATCCCGCCGCGCACGGCGACGTGGTTCTCGCGCGGAAGGACGCTCCGGCCAGCTATCATATTGCGAGTACGCTCGACGATGCGGCGATGGGGGTGACGCATGTTATCCGCGGCGCCGACCTGATCGCGTCGACCGACGTCCACCGCCTGCTTCAGGCGCTGCTCGGGCTGCCGACCCCGCTCTATCGCCATCATGGGCTCGTCTGCGGCGCTGACGGCAAGCGCCTCGCCAAGCGCGATGCCGCCGCCTCGCTCGCCGCGCTTCGCGAAGCCGGCATCGACGGACCCGCGCTCGCGGCCGATTTGCTCCGCGATCGGCTTCCCGCTGGATATTCGCTGCAAAATCCCTAAATAGGGTGCATGCAGATCATCCTCGTCCTTGCGGTCGTCGCGGCCGCCGGCCTCGTCCTCTTCTCGCTCGCGCGCGGGCTCATCTATTTCGCCAAGGGCCACCAGGCGGCGATCGACGGCAATGTCCACGAAAACCAGGTGCTCCAGAACAGGATGATGATGGCCCGCGTCAAGTGGCAGGCGATCACCATCATCCTGCTCATCGTCATCGGCCTGACCGCCGCGGGTAGCTGATCGGGTCGTTCCTTTTCGGTTCGTGTCGAGCGAAGTCGGGACACCCATCGACCTTGCGCCGACCCGAACGGCATCCCTGCTTTGCTCGATGCGAACCGGGTCGGGTTCAAACTCCGGATAGTCTGCCATGGTCAAGCTGAACAAGATCTATACGCGCACCGGCGACGACGGCACCACCGGCCTCGTCGACGGGTCGCGCATCGCCAAATCGGCACCGCTGATGGCGGCGATCGGCGACGTCGACGAAGCGAACAGCGCCATCGGCCTCGCCGCCGCCGCGCTTGATTCCGCGAGCGACGAGGCGGCAATGCTGTCGCGGATCCAGAACGAGATGTTCGACCTCGGCGCCGACCTTGCGACCCCGCCCGACATCCAGTTCGGCTTCGGTCCGCACGAGATGGCGCTGCGCATCGTGCCAAGCCAGATCGCGCGGCTCGAGGACGAGATCGACCGCATGAACGCCGGTCTCGACGCGCTCCGCAGTTTCATCCTGCCCGGCGGGACCGAGGCAGCGGCGCGTCTCCATCTGGCGCGGGCGGTGACCCGCCGCGCCGAACGCGCGGCCGTGGCCGCGAACGCCGAGCGCGATCTCAATCCGCTCGCACTCAATTATCTCAATCGCCTGTCGGACCATCTGTTCGTGTTGTCGCGGCATATCAACGCCGCGGCCGGTGGCGATATTCTCTGGAAACCCGGCGCCACGCGCTGATCATCGGATCTTCCCTTCCGCGAAGCGGTGGGAGGGAACTACCGGAGGCGGAGAAGGACAATAGGCACTGGCTATGCCCGGGAAGGATATTGTTCCCTGAATGTTCTAGACAATTCGCCGTCGTGTAACGATAATTGCCCAAGCCGCGAAACCGACTCGCACTTCGGGGGATTGTCTCAGCATGGCCAGCCGTACCCACGCTTCGAATCCTGTCGATATGCTGAAAGACTTGACGGGCCGCTTCGCCGCGACGCGGCGTCTGTCGATCGATCTGGTGGCGACGCTGTCCGATGCCGATGCGAGCGCGCAGTCGATGCCCGACGCCTCGCCCGCCAAATGGCACCTCGCGCATACGACATGGTTCTTCGAAACCTTCGTGCTGCGCGACCATCTGCCCGGCTATCGCCTGTTCGACACCCGCTACCCCTATTTGTTCAACAGCTATTATGAGGCGGAGGGGCCGCGCCATGCCCGCCCCAGTCGAGGATTGCTGACGCGTCCCTCGCTCGACGAAGTGTGCGTGTGGCGCGCGCATGTCGATGCGGCGGTGCAGACCGCGCTTCCGGCGTTGCCGGCGATCGCGCAAACGCTCGTCGAACTCGGCATCCATCACGAGCAGCAGCATCAGGAATTGCTGCTCACCGACATCAAGCATCTGTTCGCCCAGAACCCGCTCGGCCCTGCGGTATGGGAAAACGCAATCGCGAATGAAGTTGCGCAGTTTTCCGCCGATTTCGGACAGGCCGGTGCGCTGCAATGGATCCGGGGAGCGGAGGGTATCGTTGCGGTGGGCCATGGTGGCGATGGCTTCGCCTTTGATTGCGAGGGCCCGCGCCACGAGGCCTTGCTCGCTCCGCACGCGCTGGCGAACCGTCCGGTCAGCAACCGCGAGTGGCAGGAATTCATTGCCGACGGCGGCTATCATACACCCTCGCTCTGGCTCAGCGACGGCTGGGCGTGGGTGCAGGCCGCAAATATCGAGGCTCCGGCCTATTGGGACGACGGGCGCCACTTCACCCTTTCGGGCTGGCGCGCGATCGACCCCGACGCGCCGGTGACGCACATCAGCTTTTTCGAGGCCGATGCCTTCGCGAGCTGGGCCGGCGCGCGCCTGCCGACGGAGTTCGAATGGGAGGCCGCGGCGGTGGCATTCGATCCGGAGGGTGGCCAGCAACTCGATGCGGCCGGACCGGTGCAGCCCGGGCGCGCGCCCGGTGGTACGGGCCTTGGGCAGATGTTCGGCGGCGTGTGGGAATGGACCGGCAGCGCTTATCGTCCCTATCCTGGTTTTCGCGCCGCACCCGGCGCGGTCGGCGAATATAATGGCAAGTTCATGAGCGGACAGTTTGTGCTGCGCGGCGGCAGCTGCGCCACCCCGCGCGGCCATGTCCGCCCCTCCTACCGCAATTTCTTCTATCCCCATCAACGCTGGCAGTTCACTGGCCTGCGCCTAGCCAAGGATCTTTGATATGGGCCCCCGATCATGGGCGTAGTGCGTCAACTTCGGCAGATTTCCGCCGACGATGCCGGTATCGACGTCGCCTTTCGCGCCGACGTCCACGCCGGCTTGTCGCAACGGCAAAAGGCGATTCCCGCCCGCTGGTTCTACGACGCGACGGGTTCGGCGCTGTTCGAGGATATTACCGCACTGCCCGAATATTATCCGACGCGCAGCGAAACCGCGCTTCTGAAACGTTACGCGGGCGAAATGGCGGCGGCGATCGGGCCGGGCCGCGCGGTCGTCGAACTCGGCTCGGGCAGTTCGACCAAGACACCGCTCTTGCTGCAGGCGATCGATCCTGCTGCCTATGTGCCGGTGGACATATCGGGGGATTTTCTGCGCGAGAGCGCCGACAGCCTCGCGGCCCGTTTTGCTGGACTCCCTATCTATCCGGTCGAGGCCGACTTCACCCAGAAGGTCGCGCTGCCGCGCGAAATCTGCCCGCTTCCCAAGCTTGGTTTCTTTCCGGGCTCGACGGTCGGCAACATGGTCGCGCGCACCGCGATTGACCTGCTGCGGAACTGGCGTGCGACGCTCGGCGACGGATCGCTGATGTTGATCGGGGTCGACCGAATCAAGGATGTCGGCGTCCTCGAACGTGCCTATGACGATCCGGCCGGCGTCACCGCGGCGTTCAACCTCAATCTGCTCGAACGGATCAACCGCGAGCTGGACGGGACGATTCCGGTCGCGAATTTCGGCCATCGCGCGATCTGGAACGACGTCCATGCGCGGATCGAGATGCACCTTGTCGCGGAGTGCAACCTCGAATTCACCGTCGACGGGCATCGCTACACGATGGCGAGGGGCGAGACGATCCATAGCGAAAACAGTCACAAATATGGCCCGCGCGATGCGAACCTGCTGCTCCGCGCCGGTGGCTGGACGCCGGTCGCGACCTGGGACGATGTCGACCCGGCGTTCGCATTGATTCTTGCCGAAGCGACCGAGTTCCGGTCCGCCCCCTGACGCCCGACCCCTGAAGCTTGACGCTTGACGCCCCGACCGCAAGTCGTAGGGGCTCGGGCAGGATTTCAGCGAAAGGACAGCATATGATCGTCGGCGTCATCGGGGCAGGGCAAATGGGCGCGGGGATTGCGCAGGTGTCGGCGGGGGCCGGGCATGATGTGCTCCTTTCCGACATCGATCTGGCACGCGCCGAGGCCGGCAAGGCTGGCATCGCCAAGGCGCTCGGCCGTCTCGTCTCGAAGGATAAAATGGGGCAGGCCGACGCCGATTCGCTGCTCGGCCGCATTACGCCCGTCGCCGATCATGCCGCCTTCGCGCCCGCCGATCTGGTGATCGAGGCCGCGACCGAACGCGAGGAAATCAAGCGCGCGATCTTCGCGAGTGTCGGCCAGCATCTGTCCGCGACGGCAATCCTCGCGAGCAACACCAGCTCGATTCCGATCACCCGTCTCGCGCAGGCCGCCCCCGATCCGGCGCGCTTCATCGGCGTCCATTTCTTCAATCCGGTCCCCGTCATGGGCCTGATCGAACTGATCCGCGGCCTCGCCACCAGCGACGACACATTGGCAAAGGTCGAGGCCTATGGTCGCGGGCTGGGCAAGGAAATCGTGCACGCCAACGACGCGCCCGGCTTTATCGTCAACCGCGTGCTGATGCCGCTGATCAACGAAGCGATCTTCGCGTTGGGCGAGGGCGTTGCGACGATGCAGGATATCGACGCGGGTTGCCGCCTCGGTCTCAACCATCCGATGGGGCCGATAACCCTCGCCGACTTCATCGGACTCGACACCTGTCTCGAGATTATCCGCGTGCTGCAGTCGGGGACCGGCGACCCGAAATTTCGCCCCGCGCCGCTGCTCGTCCAATATGTCGAGGCGGGCTGGGTCGGCAAGAAGGCCGGGCGGGGCTTTTACGACTGGACGGGGCCGGAGCCGGTTCCGACCCGCTGACGAAAATCGCCGCGCCGCGCGATTTGGACTGGACGCGCGGCGCTGCGTTGCACACCATGAAGACAGGGTCGAGAGCTTTTCTTTGTGGGGGATAGCATGCGTTTCATCATCGCGGCCGCGGCCGCAGCCTTTCTCGCGTCGGCGGCACCGGCGCACGCCCAGACGGTGAGTATCAAGAATCCGGCCAATTTCTGGTCTACGCTGAAGACGATGGGCTATGCGCCGACGCCGATCGCCAACGTCGATAAGACTCCCGAGTTCGACGTCAGCATCGATGGATTCAATTCGACGCTGCGCCTGGTCGGTTGCACCGCGGGCAAGGACTGCAAATATATGACGCTCGTCGCCTCCTACAGCGACGTGATAAACGCACCGGTCGCGTGGATTCAGAAGATGAACGACGAGTTTGACCTGCTCCGCATCGGGACGAACAACAAGGGGCATCTCTACATGTTCGGCGCCTATGTCGTCGAAGGCCTGCCGCAAAGCGAGTTGAAGCGCATTTTCGATTATTGGGCGGCCGATACGTCGGAGATCGGGCAGGAAGCGGTCGACGGAGGGTATGCGAAAAAGAACTAGGTGGCATCGGAGACGGAGCCGTTTTCGGCGCGGCGCGTTGGCTCTCCGTCGCCCTTTATAGCGGCGCAACAGGGAGTTTAGCCATGGTTCGCTATCTTTTCACCGGCCTGTCGGCCTTGGCGCTTGTTTTGCCTGCCGCGCTCCATGCCCAAGCGGGCGCGCCGGAGGAATCGACGGTCAAAGACACCGCCAATTCGGTAACCGAGCCCTTCGACGGCAAGGAAGTCCCGCCGAAGTTGCTGGCAATTCAGGGCGCACCCTATTCGCTCGCCGGCCTTGGCAAATGCGCCGCGATCATCCGTGAAATCAACGAACTCGACACGGTGCTCGGCCCCGACGTCAACGAGCAGGTCGACAAGGATCGGGCGAAAAAGCGTGAGGAAACCGCGGGCCGGGTTGCGGGCAGTGTCGCCGGATCGATCATTCCTTTCCGGGGGTTGATCGGCGAAGTGACGGGCGCCAACGCCGAACGCCGCCGCTATGCTGCTGCGATCTATGCCGGCACGGTTCGGCGCGGCTTTCTGAAGGGCGTCGGCCTAGAGCGCGGATGCAAGGCGCCGGCGCGGCCCTGAATTTAGAAAGGGGAGGGAAAAAGAGCTATGCAGGTTTCGGATATCCGGCGCTTTACCGCCGACATTCCCGAGGCGGCAATCGCCGACCTGAAAGCGCGGATCGCCAATACGCGCTGGCCCGAAAAGGAAACGGTCGATGACTGGGACCAGGGCGTTCCGCTCGCTTATGCCCGCGAGTTGGCGGCCTATTGGCGCGAGCATTACGACTGGCGAAAGATCGAAGCACGGCTCAACAGCCATCCCAATTTTCTTGCGACGATTGACGGGCTCGACATCCATTTCCTGCATGTCCGGTCGGAAAACCCCGATGCCCGGCCGCTCGTCCTGACGCACGGCTGGCCGGGTTCGGTGCTCGAGTTTCTCGACGTGATCGAACCCTTGTCGGCGGACTACCATCTCGTGATCCCGTCGCTTCCGGGCTATGGTTTTTCCGGCAAACCGGTGGAGGCCAAGTGGGGCGTCGAGCATATCGCGGCGGCGTGGAACGCGCTGATGCTGGCGCTCGGCTATCCGCGCTATTTCGCCCAGGGCGGCGACTGGGGCAGCGCGGTGACCTGCGCGATCGGCGGCAATCATGCCGACCATTGCGCGGGTATCCACGTCAACATGATCGTGGGCCAGCCCGACCCCGCGACGATGACCGATCTGACCGACAAGGAAAAACTCTATCTCGCGCGGTTCGGCTGGTATCGGTCCAAGGATAATGGCTACTCGACCCAGCAATCAACCCGGCCCCAGACCATCGGTTACGCGCTCGCCGATTCGGCCGTCGGGCAGATGTGCTGGATCGTCGAAAAGCTGCACGGCTGGACCGATTGCGGCCATCAGCCGGGTGGCCAGTCGATCGGAGGCCATCCCGAAAATTCGCTGGCGCGCGACGCGATGCTCGACACGGTCAGCCTCTATTGGCTGACCAACAGCGCGGCATCGTCGGCGCGGCTCTATTGGCACAGCTTCGCGACCTTTGGCTTCGGCGAAATCGCCGTGCCGACCGCGTGCAGCCTGTTCCCGAACGAGATCATGCGCCTGTCGCGCCGCTGGGCCGAGCAACGCTACCAGAATATCGTCCATTGGAACGAACTCGATCGCGGCGGTCATTTTGCCGCGTGGGAACAGCCCGATCTGTTCATCGCCGAAGTGCGCGCCGCGCTCCGCAAAATGGAGCTATAGCGGCGTGTAAACGGGCCGGCAGCTTTCGGGAGCGGTACGCGCGGCCGTGTTCCACATCACGTCATTGCCATTGCGGGCAAGCCGGGCGCCGGACCGGTTTTCATATATTTGCCCGCGGTTTGCCGGTGTGGCGCGCAGGGTCATCGTGCGCCCGTTGTTGACGCGAACGATCGCCGCATTGGGAAGATAGTTGACGGTCAATCTCGTGCCGCGATCGCATTGATAACTGCTGCCCGTACGCGGCGGGGTCGAGGCGCAGGCCGCGAGCGTCAAGGCCAGAGCCGATACGGCCGCTATTTTCATGCCTTCGTGCATGACCCGTCTCCCTAATAGCCCGAACGGACGCACAGAACATCCGCCAGATATTCGCGACCGCTCACGGTTTCCATATGCTCGCGCGCCGACCCGTTCCAGCCGATCGAGCGGCACCATGTGTCGGCGGTCTGCGCCGCACAATTGGCCGTTGCCGACCCTCTGGTACAGGCGAGAACGCGATAGTTGCCCTGTGACGGCTGGGTGTGGAATTCGGCGAAATTGCCACGCGCAACCTGGTCTCTCGCGGGCGGCTGCGGATTCCAGCCGCCACCGCCGCCGCTGACCGGGCGGATCGACTGGATGGTGATGCCGCGCAGGATATTGTTCAGCATCGGCGTGTCGCGCTCGACGGTGCGGCAAGTCCCGCGATAGCGCGTCTTCTCGCAAAGTTCCCACCGGCCGCTCGCGACACGGATCGAATTGACCGGCCACGCCAGGCCAAGGTTCGACTTTTCGCCGCCGATGAAAACGGCGGGCCCCTTATAGGCTGCGTCGCGATAGATGGTCGCTTCGGGCGGTCGCTCGGGTGGGCGGTAGCGTTCCGTCTCCGCGGTCTGGGCGTTCGAGGTGGCGAGAAGGCCCGCCCCTATCGAAGTCGCCGCAGCGACGAGGATCGACAAACGATAAGCGGCTTTCATCACAGCCTCCCTTTCAGCACGCGCAACCCGGGGATTCGTTATGGTCCCGCGAGCTTACGTCATGCCGGGGCGGCTTGCAAATTATCCCAATGCCTTGCGCAACAACTCAGGGAGCCTTGGCGGGCTCGGCGAGCGGTGTGGCGGGCGCTGTCGTTGCGGCGGGAGCCGGCGGCGGCGGGGCGGCGGGCGGCGCAATGCCGAGCATCAGCCCGGCGAGCGCCGCCGACATCAGGTTCGACAGGCTGCCCGCGAGCAGCGCCTTCAGACCCAGCTTCGCGATCATCGGGCGCTGGTTGGGGGCAAGCCCTCCGGTCACCGCCATCTGGATCGCGATCGAGCTGAAATTGGCGAAGCCGCAGAGGGCAAAGGTCGCGATTGCGATCGAGGCGGGCGACAGGCCGGCCTGCACCTTGCCGAGATCGATGAAAGCGACGAATTCGTTGAGCACGATCTTGCTGCCGAACAGCCCGCCGACCGCGGCGCTTTCGTCCCACGGAACCCCCATCAGCCACATCACGGGGCGAAAGATCGTCCCGATGATCGCCTGGAACGACAGATCGGGATAACCGAACCAGCCCCCGATCCCGGCAAGCAAGCCGTTGGCGAGCGCGACGAGCGCGACGAAGGCGAGCACCATCGCGCCGACCGCGACCGCCAGCCGCACGCCGGTCTGCGCGCCTTGCGCGGCCGCCATGATGATGTTCGCAGGCTTTTCCTCGTCGTGGCTCGCCTCGGGCATGATCACGGGTTCGATGCCCAGATCCTTGGGATCGTCGGGCATCATGATCTTCGCCATCAGGATCCCGCCGGGCGCCGACATGAAGCTCGCCGCGAGCAGATAGGGTAGCAGATGCGCGCCGATCATGCTGGCATAGGCGCCGAGGATCGTTCCCGCGACCCCCGCCATGCCGACGGTCATCACGGTGAAAAGCTGCGACGGGGTCAGGCTGGCGAGATAGGGACGGATGACGAGCGGGCTTTCGCTCTGCCCGACGAAGATATTCGCTGCGGCGCCGAGGCTTTCGACCTTGGTGATGCCGGTGATCTTCTGGATCGCGCCGCCGACCCATTTGATCACGAGCTGCATGATGCCGAGATAATAGAGGATCGAGATCATCGAGGCGAAGAAGATGATCACAGGCAGCGCCGCGATCGCGAAACTGTGCCCGCCCATCTCGGGCCCCGCGAGCGGACCGAAGATGAAATCGGTTCCGGCCTTCGCATAGCCAAGCAGGTTCACGACCCCTTCGCTCAGGCAGCCGATGGTTTCATGACCTGTGGCGCGGAAGCTGTCGCGCCATGCCGCGCCATTGGGAAGATAAAAATAGGAGCAGCCTTGCGTGACATGCCCGGCCGGCCGGTACAGGGCGACGGCCGCGAAAAAGACCTGCAGGCCAAAGGCTGCACCGACGACGCGAAGCCGGATCCACTTGCGGTTGGAAGAAAAGAGCACGGCAATCGCAAGCAATGCGACGATACCGAGCAGACCGATCAGGCGTTCCATAAAAAGCGTGCGTCCCCCGCAAGTTTGTTGCGTCTTGTCTAGCGGGCTTTGGCGGCGGGGCAAGGGGCAGCCATCCGGATCGGCGGCGAAGTGGCTTGGCGGCGGTGCGATCGTCGGATAGCCTTTGACGCCATAAGGGGGAATGTGATGCGGCGGTTGGCGGTTGCGCTTGTTCTGGGGTGTCTTTCGTTCGGCGCGTCGGCCCAAGCGCCTGCGCCGCCGGCCGCAGCGGTGCAGTTCGAGCCGCTACCGACCACTGTTTTTGCCAGCCTGCCCTTTTCGGAAATGACCGAATTGTCGCCCGATGGCACGCATATTGCCGGACTGTTCGCGGTGAACGGCCGCCAGAGCATCGGCATCATCCCCGTGGTCGGCGATCGCAGCAAGGCGGTCTTCGTCGGGCTGCCGGACCTGACCGAAGCCGGCTGGATACGTTGGGTGGGCGGCGACAATATCGTGATCGGTCTGAGCGCGCTGCTGCCCGTCGAAACCGACAATTGGTACATATCGCGGCTGATCGGCATCAACCGCTCGTCGGGCAAGGTAACCAAGCTTTTGTGGGACCTGCACGGCCAGAATGCCGCCGATCTGGTCTGGGTGCCGACCGATGGGAGCCGCGAGATCCTCGTTGCGGGGCAGGATTCGATTTATGAAAGCCCCGAATTCTGGCCCAGCGTCTATCGCGTCGATGTCGCGACGGGGCATCGGAAGATCGTCATGAAGGGGCGGGGCGGCGTCATGGACTGGGGCGCCGACACACTCGGCCGCATCCGTTACGGGGTCGGCTACCGCGACGACAGCACCCGGGCCACGCTATTTTATCGCGGCGCCGACGAGAGCGGCTTTCGTGCGATCGATCGCGCCTCGCTTCGCGATGACGAGGCGCTGGCCGTGCCGGTCCTGTTCGTGCCTGGCACCGACAATGGCGTCGTGTACCGTACGTTGGACGATGGCCGAACGGTGCTGGCCGAGGTCGATCTGCCGACGGGCAAGCTGGTGCGGACGGTTGCGGCCGCCGACCAAGGCAATGTCGTCGCGGCGATCCCGTCTCCCGACGGATCGCGGCTGCTCGGCTTCTACGCGTCGGACGATCGCCGACAGGTCAACTGGCTCGACCCGGCGATGGCCAGATCTCAGGAGGCGCTGAACGCGATGTCGCCCGCGTCGCGCGTCGTGATCGACAGCTACAGCAACGATCTGTCCAAAATGCTCGTCCGCATCGGCACGTCGGATAATCCCGGACTTCTCTATTATTACGATGCCGCGACGGACAGCCTGACGAAGCTTGCGGCGATGAACGACGAGATCGGCGGCAAGCGTCTCTCTCGCGCGAAAATGATCCGCTACAAGGCGCGCGACGGACTGGAGATAGAGGGCGTGCTGACGATGCCGCGCGGCCGGGCGGCGACCGGCCTGCCCTTCATCGTCATGCCGCACGGCGGTCCCTGGGGGCATGACGAACTCGCCTATGACTATTGGGCGCAATTCCTTGCCGAACGTGGCTATGCGGTGCTTCAGCCCAATTTCCGTGGCTCGACCGGCTATGGCGCCGCTTTCGAGGATGCGGGCGAGGGACAGCTCGGGTTCGCGATGCAGGACGATGTGACCGACGGCGTTCGCTGGGCGATCGGGCAAAAGATCGCCGACCCGAAGCGCGTCTGCATCGTCGGCGCCTCCTATGGCGGCTATGCGGCCATGTGGGGCATCGTGAAGGATCCCGATCTCTATCGCTGCGCGATCTCGATCGCCGGCGTGTCGAACCTGCGGCGCGAGGTCAATGATTTCGGCGGGACGCTGCGCGCCAAGCTCCACCGCATCCAGTGGCAGAAAATGACCCCCGACTTCGCCGCGGTATCGCCGATCAATGCGGTGGATCGCATCAAGACGCCCCTGCTGCTTATCCACGGCAAAAAGGACGTGACCGTCGATCACAATCAATCGACGCGCATGGTCGCGGCGATGACGAAAGCGGGCAAGCCGGTCGATTTCGTGTCGCTGCCGCTGGCCGATCATTATTTCACGCGCGAAGCCGACCGTTTGCTGCTTTTGCAGTCGATCGAGGCATTCCTGGCGAAACATAATCCCCCTGATTGACCACCATCTTTCCACACCGCGCAAAACCGACTATCGGGCGCCGATGGAAACTAGCTCCTCGCGCGTGAACGCGCCCTCGTTGCTGCTGTTCGCGATCCTCTATGGCGGGATGGTGCCGCTTGGCGGTTTTCTGGGTTCCAAACAGGTCGCGCTCGGGCCGCTCGCCGTCGAGGCCGGGATTTTCCCCTTTCTGACGCTGATCGCGATTTCCAGCGGCATCGCCGAACTGCACGGACGCGCGGTGGCGGACAAGCTGGTGCGGCTCGGCTTTATCCCGCTGGTGCTGGCGATCCTCCTGACCGTCTTCGTGCTCCAGTTGCCGACCGATCCCGGCATGTACGAACCCGCGAAGGAAGCCTTCCCGATCATCGTCGGACAGGGGTGGCGCATGATGGCTGCGGGCATCCTGGCCTATGGCGTATCGGTCAGCCTCAACGTTTGGATTTTCGCGCGGATGACCGCGAACAACGGCCGCCTGTTGCCGCTGCGCGGCTTCGTCGCGGCGGCGCTCAGCCAGATCATCGACACGCTGATCTTCATCACCGTCAGCTTCTACGGCGTCCGCCCGATCGCCGACCTGATGCTCGGCCAGATGATCGCCAAGGTCGTGCTGTCGGCGGTCATGGTGCCGCTGCTCGTGATGGCGGTCGTCGCCATCGGCCGCAAGCTCGACACGAACAACGCCGGATGACGCCCGTGACCGATCCCTCGAAACTGCCCGACCTCCTCGCCAAGGCCGAAACCCTCGTCGAGGCGCTGCCCTATCTGCAGCGCTATGCCGGCGAGACCTTCGTCATCAAATATGGTGGCCATGCCATGGGCGATCCCGAGGCACAGCGCGACTTCGCGGAAGATGTCGTTCTGCTGAAAGCCGTCGGGATCAATCCGGTGGTCGTCCACGGCGGCGGGCCGCAGATTGGCCGGATGCTCAAGCAACTCGGGATCGAATCGACCTTCGTCGGCGGGCTGCGCGTCACCGACGCCGCGACCGCCGAGGTCGCCGAAATGGTGCTCGCGGGCAAGATCAACAAGGAAATCGTGAGCTGGATCGCGGGCCTTGGAGGCCGCGCGGTCGGCATTTCGGGCAAGGACGCCAATCTTGTGCTCGCCGAAAAGGTCAGCCGGACGCAGCCCGACCCCAATTCGGGGATCGAGCGCCATGTCGACCTGGGTTTCGTCGGCGAACCCGTCGCGGTCGATCCGACGATCCTCGCCAATCTGACGAACGACAATTTCATCCCTGTGGTGGCTCCCGTCGCGCTCGGCGCCGACGGTGCGACCTACAATATCAATGCGGACACGATGGCGGGCGCGATCGCCGGCGCGCTCGGCGCGAAGCGGTTTTTCCTGCTCACCGACGTCGCCGGGGTGCTCGACAAGACGGGGGCGCTGCTCACCGACCTCGACCGTGCGGCAATCGACACGCTGAAAGCCGACGAGACGATCACCGGCGGGATGATCCCCAAGGTCGAGACCTGCGTCGCCGCGGTCGATGCGGGGGTCGAAGCGGCGGTCATTCTCGACGGGCGTATCCCGCACGCCATGCTGCTCGAAATTTTCACCGCACGGGGTGCGGGCACGCTCATTCATCGCTAATAGG
Organism: Pseudomonadota bacterium; assembly: GCA_023387085.1. GTDB lineage: Bacteria > Pseudomonadota > Alphaproteobacteria > Sphingomonadales > Sphingomonadaceae > Sphingopyxis. The sequence continues at coordinate 71,608 of JAEWIL010000203.1, forward strand.
GGCACCATCGACCTTTTGGCCGGAGACCTTGCTTGTACTTCATGTTTCTTCAGATCCTCGGGATCCTGCTCAACATCCTGTGGTGGATCATCATCGTCCAAGCGGTGATGTCGTGGTTGATCGCCTTCAACGTCATCAACACGCACAATGATTTCGTCGGCCAGCTCTGGTACGTGCTCGACCGGATCACCGAACCGCTTTATCGCCCGTTCCGCCGCATCATGCCCGACTTCGGCGGTCTCGACCTGACCCCCATGGTCGTGCTGATCCTGCTGATCATCGTCCAGGGGCCGGTCATGGCCTATCTCTACCGCCTCGGCATGCAAGCCGGGCTTGCGTGACGCGATGGCGGCAGAAAAGGCCAGCACCGCCGATGTGATCGATGGCAAGGCATTCGCCGCCGGTCTTCGTGCCCGTATCGCCGACGCCGTTCCCGCCTTCCAGGCCGCGACCGGCCGGGTTCCCGGTCTCGCGGTCGTTCTCGTCGGCGACGATCCGGCAAGTGCGGTTTATGTGGGATCGAAGGGCAAGGCGACGCTCGCCGCCGGCATGGCAAGCTTCGAGCACCGCCTGCCCGCGACGGCAACGCAGGGCGAGGTGGAATCCTTGCTCGCCCGGCTCAACGCCGACGCGGCTGTCGATGGCATCCTGCTGCAATTGCCGCTGCCCGGCCATCTCGACGAGCAGCGCGCCGTTGCGACGATCGACCCCGACAAGGACGTCGACGGGCTGACCCCGGTGAGTGCCGGGCGCCTCGCGCTCGGCATCGCCGGCATGGTGCCTTGCACGCCTTATGGCTGCCTGCTGTTGTTGCAGGACCGGCTCGGCGATCTGTCGGGCAGGGATGCGGTCGTGATCGGCCGCTCGATCCTCGTCGGCAAACCGATGGCGGCGCTGCTGCTCGGCGCCAATGCGACGGTCACCATGGCGCATAGCCGCACGAAGGATCTGCCCGACCTCGTCCGCCGCGCCGACATCGTTGTCGCGGCGGTCGGCCGTCCCGAAATGGTGAAAGGCGACTGGATCAAGCCCGGCGCGGTGGTGATCGACGTCGGGATCAACCGCCTGCCGCCTGCCGACGGCGCGGCCAAGGGCCGGCTGGTCGGCGATGTCGACTATGCCGAAGCGCTGGCGGTCGCGGGCGCGATCACCCCGGTGCCGGGCGGTGTCGGACCGATGACCATCGCCTGCCTGCTTCGCAACACGCTCGTCGCCGCGCACCGTCGCGCGGGGCTTGCCGATCCGGAGGGTTTCTGATGCGCAAGCTGTTCGTTGCCGCGACGGTGCTTGCGTTGCTCGCAGGCGGAGCGGCGGCGGCGCGCGAGCGCAATCGTCCACTCGCCGCGAACCCGAGCGGCTTCATCGCCGCCGAAATCGCATTCGCGCGGCTGGCGCAGGACAAGGGGCAGTGGACGGCCTTTCGCGAAACGGCCGCGCCCGATGCGGTGATGTTCGTGCCGCAGCGGGTGCGAGCGCTCGACTGGCTGAAGTCGCAGAAGGACCCCGCCGAGGCGGTGAAGTGGCAGCCGCATGCGGTCTATGTCAGCTGCGACGGCAATGTCGGCGTCACCACCGGCGCTTGGCAAAAGGGGCCTGCGAACGGCTATTTCACCACCGTCTGGCGCCGCGACCCGAAGAAGGGCAAGATGACGTGGGTGCTCGACCATGGCGACGATCTGGTGACCCCGCGCGTCGCGCCCGATTTCATCGAAGCGAAACAGGCACCCTGCGGATCGCGGCCGGCGGTCCCGGTAGAAGCTGGCGGGGAAGGCGACGATATGGCCGTCGGCCTCTCGCCGGACCAGACATTGAGCTGGACCTCGACCGTTCGCCCTGACAAATCGCGCCGCGTCACCATACGCCTGTGGGACGGCAAGGAGATGGCGACCGTCATCGATAATCAGGTTGCCGCGCCGAAATGATCGACCTCTTCATCTCGGCCTTCGTGACCTTGTTCGTCGTCATCGACCCGCCGGGCTGCGCGCCGATTTACGCCAGCCTGACGACCGGCGCGAGCGTCGCGCAGCGTCGTTCGATGGCGGTCCGCGCGACCGTCATCGCCGGGTTCATCCTGATCTTCTTCGCGATGTTCGGCGAGGGATTGCTGTCCTTCCTCCACATCGATCTCGACAGCTTCCGCATCGCCGGCGGCATCATGCTGTTCATCATCGCGATCGACATGGTGTTCGAGAAACGCACCGAACGCCGCGAGCAGCGCGCCGAGAAGGTGAAGGCGACGCCCGAGGTCGAGGATGTCTCGGTCTTCCCGATGGCCATGCCGATGCTCGCCGGGCCGGGATCGATTGCGTCGGTGATGCTGCTCGTGTCGCAGAACAACGGGCTGGATCGCGCGATGGTGATTTTCGCCGCGCTGTTGCTCGTGCTGCTGCTGACGCTCGCGGCGCTGCTGATGGCCGGGCCGTTCATGCGGCTGATCGGCAACAAGGGCGAGGCGGTCATCACGCGGCTGCTCGGCGTCCTGCTTGCCGCACTCGCGGCGCAGTTCGTGATCGACGGGCTGAAGGCGAGCTTTCCTTCGCTCGCATAAGGGAAAAGGCGCCGCCCTGCGGCGACGCCTTTTCATGACCAGACTTATTGCGCGGCGTTGACGTCGTTCTGTGTCACCGGCGCGATGCGGATTTCGACGCGGCGGTTGCACTGATAATCGGCCTGGGTGCGCTCGGGCGCGCATTTCAGCTGCGATTCACCATAGCCCATTGTCGCCATGCGCGCGCGGTTGACACCGCGGCCGGCCAGGTAGTCGGCGACCGACGAGGCGCGGCGTTCGGACAGCCCCTGGTTATAGCTGTCGCTGCCCTGCGAATCGGTGTGGCCATAGACGTCGATATAGGTGCTCGGATATTCCGACAGGGTCGAGGCGACGCTGTCGAGCGCGCCGCGGAACTGCGATTTCACGACCGCGCTGTTGAGGTCGAACGTGACGTCGCCGGGCATGTTGAGCACGAGCTGGTCGCCCTGGCGCTCGACGTCGATCCCGGTACCGGCGGTGCGTTCGCGCAGCTTCTTTTCCTGCTGATCCATATAATAGCCGACGCCCGCGCCAGTGACCGCGCCAATCCCCGCGCCGAGAATCTTTTCGGTGCGGTCGTGGCGCCCACCGACGAGATCGCCGAGCAGATAGCCGCCGAGCGCACCACCGATACCGCCGATCGCGGTTTTCGAAATCGTCTGCTTGCCCGTTTCGGGGTCGGTGACGCAGCCGGTCAGCGCGATGGCGCCGATGCTGGCAAGGGCGGTGAGCCTGATTGTCCTGACGTTCATAAATTTGCTCCCTTTCTTGTGACGCGCGCCGCTTTCTGGCCCTGCAGACGCCGCCTTCCATGCGGATAACATATGGCCGCCCCAAGTGGTTCCCGAATCTGGCTGAACCGCGCCTGAGCCGATGCCGTGCCAGCCGCGCCCCTGGTCGCCATTGTGTATTGGCGTGTCTTTCGCCTATAGCGGTGCCATGACCGAAACCGACAGGGGCCAGGCGCGCGCGCGCCGCACGACTGCCCGATGAGCCCTTTCCCTTGGTCCGACGTCGCGATTATCGCGGTGCTGATCCTCCTCAACGGCCTGTTCGCCATGTCCGAGCTCGCGATCGTCTCGGCGCGTGACCCTCGCTTGCAGGCCGCTGAAAGGCGCGGGAGCCGCGGCGCTAAAATCGCGCGCCAGCTGGCTTCCGACCCGGGCCGGTTCCTCTCGACGGTGCAGGTCGGCATCACCTTGATCGGCATTCTTGCCGGCGCCTATTCGGGCGCGAGCCTCGGTCAGCCCGTCGCCGACCGGCTGGCGGCCTGGTTCGGGCTCGATGCCGAACATGCGGCGGCGGCCGGTTTTGCGGTCGTTATCGGCCTCACGACCTATTTTTCCCTCATCGTTGGCGAGCTGGTCCCGAAGCAGTTCGCGCTGCGCGCGCCCGAACCGATCGCGATCGCGATGGCGGTGCCGATGGTCTGGTTGTCGCGCGTTGCGGCGCCGCTCGTCTGGCTGCTCGACAACAGCTCGGCAATCGTCTTTCGCCTGCTCGGGCTCAACCGCGAGTCCGAGGATCGGGTGACCGCCGAGGAACTGCACCTGATCGTCGCCGAAGCGTCCAAATCGGGCGTGATCGAGGAAAGCGAGCGCGCGATCATCTCCGGTGTCGTCCGGCTTGCCGACCGGCCGGTGCGCGAAGTCATGACGCCGCGAAAGGACGTTGACTGGATCGATATCGCCGCCGACGCCGACGCGGTGCGCGCGAAGCTGCTCGAAAGCCCGCACACCCGGCTGCCGGTCGCGCGCGGTTCGGTCGACGACATCGTCGGGATCGTCCAGGCGCGCGACATTGCGGGGGCGCTGTTTCGCGGCGAGGCGCTCGACGTCGAAAAGCTGACGCGCAGCGCGAAGGTTATCCATGACCAGATCGACGCGATGGACGCGCTGGAAGGACTGCGCGCGGCGGATGTACCGATGCTGCTCGTCCACGACGAATATGGGCATTTCGAGGGGCTGGTGACGCCCGCCGACCTGCTCTCCGCGATCGCGGGCGAATTTGCCTCGGACCAGGATATCGGCAGCGAGCCGTTCGTTACCGAGCGCGACGACGGCAGCCTGCTGATCGCGGGGTCGATGCCCGCGGACCAGATGGCCGACCGGCTGGGGATCGAGCTTGGCGACGACCGCGACTATGCGACCGCGGCGGGCCACGCGCTCGCGATCCTCAAGCGCCTGCCCAAGGAGGGCGAGAGCTTCACCGACAAGGGGTGGAAGTTCGAGATCGTCGACATGGACGGGCGCAAGATCGACAAGCTGCTCGTCAGCGAGATCCGCAAGCCGAAAGATGAGGCCGACGGCGAATAGGCGCGCCGGGCCGCGTCATTTATTCCAAAGTTCACGAACGTCACGGCACGTCCCCTTCTTTTGGACTTCCCACGCGGGAGGTCGAGTGCCGGAGGAAGGGAGGTGCTTTCGCCGGAAAGGCCCGGCCGAGCGGCATCTGTTCAATTGCCCAACCAGTCGGTCGTGATCGCTCCCTTATGTCCCTCCGGCGCCAGCGCGGCGCGCAGGGCTTCCAGCAGCGGCGACAGCGCCTGCGTGAAGGCATAGGGCGGGTTGACGATGAAAAGGCCGGCGCCGTTATAGATGTCGGGCTGGTCGCTGTCGTACAGCCAATGCTCGACCACCAGAAATTTCGGGATGCCGAGTCGCCGCAACTGCTGCTTCCACCGCACATGCGTCGCGCGGTCTTTCAACGGATACCAGATCACCGTCACGCCGTGCCCCCATTTGCGGATAGCCGCGGCGAGGGTGGCGGTAATGCGGGCGCGCTCGTCGGGCTGCTCGTAGGGCGGGTCGACCACCACCACGCCGCGCGCGGTGCGGGGCGGCACAATCGCCAGCCACAGTTCATAGGCGTCGCGCTGATGCACCGCGGCGGACGTGCCGCGCATCGCGCCGCGCAGGGCGTAGACGTCTTCGGGATGTTTCTCGTTCAGGACCAGAAAATCCTGCGGACGGAGAAGCTGTGCCAGAATTTGCGGCGATCCGGGGTAGAAGCGCGGCTCCGCTCCGGCATTCACCGCCTGTACGGCGGCGCGATAGTCGTCCAGCAAGGGGTGGGGGTCGGCAAAGGCCCGCAGCACGCCGTGCGCGGCCTCGCCGGTGCGCCCAGCCTCCTCGCCGCCAAGGTCGTACAGCCCGCAGCCGGCATGGGTGTCGATCAGCGTCAGCGCGCCCGGTTTTTGCTGCAAGGCCCGCACGAGCGCGATCAGCAGGCTGTGCTTCACGACATCGGCGCTGTTGCCGGCATGGAAGGAATGGCGATAATTCATTGCAGTTCAAGATCCTGGCGCTTCGACGCCCGCGTCAGCCAATGTCGAACGGGCCGGATCGGTCGCCAGCGGCCGCTACAGCTCCCCGCCCAGCGCTCCATATTTCGCCTCGAACCCGGCCTTGTCGCCGCGCGCGAGATAGCCGGCCTGGTCGACGATGGCGTCGCGCGCGATGCGGCCCTGAAAGGCGCCCAGTTGCGGGTCGATTGCTGCCACGTCGGCATCGGTCCAGTCGGCGATCTGCTGGAAGCTGGTGACGCCGAGGCCGTTGAGAAGCGCGACCATCTTGGGGCCGACGCCCTTCAATAGTTGCAGATTGTCGGTCTTGGCGACCGGGGCGGGAGCGGGAGCGGGCGCAGGAGCAGGAGCCGGTTGCGGCGCCGGCGGTGGAACGGTCGGTTCCTCGGATATCGCAGCAGGTTTCGCAGCCGGAGGTTTGGGCTTTGCGGTCCTTGCAGGCTTGGGTTTGGGGGCCGCCGCCGGTTTCGTCGTCGCCGCTTCGGCCGGAACATTCGGTTCTTCCGGAATTCCGGCGGCCGGTTCCGCTGCGGGCTCAGGTTCGGGCGCGGGGGCGGGCGGCGCCTTTGCAACCGGCTCGGGTGCGGGCGGCGGCGGAGCCGGCTCTTTCGGCTTGAAGCGTGCAGGCTCCGCCGCGACGATCTCGGGCTTCACGGCTTCGAGCGGCTTTTTGGGCGCCGCGGGCGGCGCGAGCGGCGCTTCGATCTCTTCGGGCTTCTTCCGGCCGAAGAGGAACCACAGCAGAATGACCGCGACGACGAGGCCGACGACCGCGATGATCCAATTTTCCTGAAGCCAAAGCATGACAATCTCCCTGTATTGCGGTCAATCTATGCGCTGGACCGGATCGCGTCCAGTCGCGCCCTTTCCGGAGCGTCCCCCGCGATGCACGCAATTTCGCAAGCCCCTTTGTTTCGCCAATTCGGGATTCCGGCGTGCCGGGATCACCGGAGAGGATCGTGTCGAAAGGAGGCTTACTCCGCTTCGCGCGCAACCTCTCTCCAACCGATATCGCGGCGGCAGAAACCGCTCGGGAAGTCGAGCTTGTCGACCGCGGCATAGGCGCGCGCCTGTGCTTCGGTGACGGACTTCCCCGTCGCGGTGACATTGAGCACGCGCCCGCCGGTGGCGACGATCGTGCCGTCCTGGCGCGCGGTACCGGCGTGGAAGACGCGCACGCCGCCGGCCTCGGCGTCGGCGATGCGGTGGATCGCGCCGCCCTTTTCGGGCGTGCCCGGATAGCCGTTCGCCGCCATGACGACGGTGAGGGCATAGTCGTGCGCGAAGGCGGGAGCTTCGGCCGACGCGATGTTGCCGGTCGCGGCGGCGTGAAGCAGCGCGGCGAAATCGCCCTTGAAGCGCATCATCAGCACCTGGCATTCGGGATCGCCGAAGCGGCAATTATATTCGATCAGTTTCGGGCCTTCGGCGGTCAGCATCAGCCCCGCGAACAAGACGCCGACATAGGGCGTCCCCTCGGCGGCGAGCGTCGTCACCGTCGGGCGGACGATGCGGTCCATCACCTGCGCTTCGAGATCGGCGGTGAGCACGGGCGCGGGGCTGTAGGCGCCCATGCCGCCGGTGTTCGGGCCGACATCGCCATCGCCGACGCGCTTGTGATCCTGCGCGCTGCCGAAGGCGATGACCTCCTTGCCGTCGGAGAGGGCAAAGAAGCTCGCTTCCTCGCCGGTCATATAGTCCTCGATCACCACCTCGGCGCCCGCGCCGCCGAAGGCGCCGTCGAACATGTCCTCGATCGCCGCCTCGGCCTCCTCGCGCGTTTCGGCGATGATCACGCCCTTGCCCGCGGCAAGGCCGTCGGCCTTGATCACGACGGGGATCGAAAAACCGTCGAGGACGGCCAGCGCCTCCTCGGCGCTGGTGCAGCGGACGTAGGCGGCGGTCGGGATCGACGCGCGCGCGCAGAGATCCTTGGTGAAGCCCTTCGACCCCTCCAGCCGCGCGGCGGCCGCCGACGGGCCGAACGCCGGAATGCCGATATCGCGAAGCCGGTCGGCCAGCCCCGCGACGAGCGGCGCCTCGGGGCCGACGACGACGAAATCGATCGCATGCGCCTTCACGAAGGCAATCAGGCCGTCGATATCGTCGACGGGAATCGGTACGCATTCGGCGTAGATCTCGATTCCCGGGTTGCCCGGCGCGGCATAGAGCTTGGCGCAGCTTGGCGATTGTGCCAGTTGCCAGCTCAGCGCATGTTCGCGGCCCCCCGACCCGATGAGCAGGATATTCATGGCAGTCCCTTTTCCCGATATGGCGTCCGGCGACAACACCGACGCGCGGCTGTTAGCCGAGGAGCGGCAGGGCGACAATGCTCCCGCGCTGTCGGTCAGCCAATTGTCGGCGGCGATCAAGCGGACGGTCGAGGACGGCTTTGCGCGCGTGCGCGTGCGCGGCGAATTGTCGGGCGCGAAGCGCGCTGCGTCGGGGCATTTTTATGCCTGCCTCAAGGACGACAATGCGCTGATCGACATGGTGATGTGGAAGGGGCAGGCGGGGCGCCTCGCCTTCCGGCCCGAAGACGGGATCGAGGTGATCGCCACCGGCAAGCTCACCACTTATCCGGGCCGGTCCAAATATCAGCTGGTCGTCGACAGCCTCGAGGTCGCGGGCGAGGGCGCGCTGATGCTGCTCTTCGAGAAGCTGAAAGCGCGGCTCGGCGGCGAGGGGCTGTTCGATCAGGCGCGCAAGCAGCCGCTGCCGCGCCTGCCGCGCACCATCGGCGTGGTGACGTCGCCGACCGGCGCGGTGATCCGCGACATTCTCCATCGGCTTGCGGACCGCTTTCCGACGCATGTGATCGTCTGGCCGGTGCTGGTGCAGGGCGACGGCGCGGCGGCGCAGGTCGCGAAGGCGGTGCGCGGTTTCGATGCGCTCGTGCCGGGCGGCCCGGTCCCGCGGCCCGACCTCGTCATCGTCGCGCGCGGCGGCGGGTCGATCGAGGATCTGTGGGCGTTCAACGAAGAGGTCGTCGTGCGCGCGATCGCCGAGTGCCGCATCCCGACGATCAGCGCGGTCGGGCACGAGACCGACGTGACGCTGGCGGATTATGCCGCCGACATGCGCGCGCCGACGCCGACCGCGGCGGCCGAGATCGCGGTGCCGGTGCGCGCCGAACTCGCC
>JAEWIL010000057.1 GCA_023387085.1 Pseudomonadota bacterium
CGCGAGCGGTCCCCCTCCCCACGGCTCTGCCGCAGGGAGGAGTAAACGGTCAGCGCGCGCCCATCGTGCGCAGATGGTCGCGGAGCGGGCCCCAGGCAGCGATGCCCTCGGCAACCTGCCCGTTGACGACGAAAGTCGGGGTGCCCTGTATCTTGTACTTCTCGGCGGCGGCGTTGGTGCCTTGCTCGAGCTTGCTGATATTGTCGACATTGCCGAGGCAGGCGTTGATTTGCTCGGCGGTCACGCCGCGCGACTGGAAGAACTGGTCGAGCTTCAGCGCCTTGGCGAGCGCGGGGAAGCGCTGGGCCGGCGGCAGCTTCATCGCGGCCTCGCCCGCAGCATCGTTACCCTTTACGCCAGCGAACAACTCTTCCTGTGAGGCGAAGACATTTTCCTGGAGCGGGAAATAGCGGTCGACGGGCGCGCAGCGGATAATCGCCGCGGCGGTGGCGTCGAGCGGATCGCGGATGAAGTTGCGGACTTCCAGGCTCACGCGGCCGGTGTCGATGAAATCGCGCTTGATCTCCTCATGGCTCTCGTTCGAGAAAGCGGCGCAGTGCGAACAGGTGATCGATGCGAATTCGATAACCTTGATCGGCGCATCGGGGTTGCCCATCACATAGCCGCCGTCCGCCGTCTTCGCGACCGTCTGCGACCAGCTCTTGCCGGCCGGGGCCGGGACCTTGGCGATCACGTCCTGTTGCTTGGACTGGTCGGTCTTGCTCTCGCCGCAGCCGGCAAGCGCGACGGCGCCGAGCGAAGCGAGGAGGAGGATGCGCAGGGGGGACTTCGTCATGATCGGGTCTTCTCCGGAAAAACGGCGTATGAAGATTACGCCGCGAGTGTTGATGGGCGCGCTTTTACGAGCCCTTCAGCGCCGCGTCGAGTTTCGTTTTCAGCGCCGGCCAGACGGTCACCTGGGCATCGCGGCCGTTGATGAAGAAGGTCGGGGTCCCGCGAATATGGTCGGCCGAAAGGCCGATATTGGTCATCCCGGTGAGCTCGGCCTGCGCCACTTCGCTGTCGAGGCAGGCATTCACCTGCGCCAGCGTATAGCCGCGTTTCTGCATCAGCGCGGTAAGACCGGTGTCGGCGGCGATCTTGCGCGCGCGCGCGCCGGTGTCGCCCTGGAACCAGCTCTTCCTTTGGGCCTCGGTCGCCTTGACGACCTTGTCCAGCCACACCGGCTGCGCGGCGAAGATCGCGTCGTGGTTGCCGGCGAACGCGCCGACCGTACCGCAGCGCGCGAGCAGCGCGGCGGTCATGTCGACGGGATCGCGCACGAGATTGCGATATTCGAACAGGACGAGGCCCTTGTCTATATATTGGGTCTTGAGCGGGACCGAGCCGGCTTTCGAGAAATCGGCGCAATGGCTGCAGGTATAGCTGAAATATTCCACCAGCTTCACCTTCGCGTTCGGATTGCCGACGACATGCGCACCGATCGAAGAGATGCTGACGTTCGTCGACCAGCGCGCCAGCTTGGCCGGCGTGGCGGCGACGAACAGCGCAAGCGCGCTACCGGCGAGTGCTGCGACGGCGATACGGCGGGAAGGGAGGGCGATACGAACGGGCATGCGGGGACCGTCTTTCTATCAACTTATCTTGGGGATTTTCGGCGCCGACCCGAGCCCGGCGGCCATGCGTTCGAGCACGGTCCTGAGTTCGGGGTCGCCGATGTCGCGCAGACTGTCCCCCAGTTCGGCGGGTACCGGTTTCAGCATTGCCGGCGGCTGAACGGGCGCGGCCGGGGTGACCTGACCGTGCGTCATGCGGACGGTCGCGATCGCGGCATAGCCGAAGAAGCGGTTGACCGCGGCGACGATGTCGGGCGCGACATGCTGAAGCATCGGGGCATGCGCGCCGCTGATCGTCAGGTGCAAGGTTCCGCCCGCCTTCTGCCCCGCCGGGAAGCGAATCATCGCGGGCTGGGTGACATTGGCGAGGCGGTCGCCGACGATCTCGCGCCAGCGGCTCACCACCGAAGACTGGACAAAGCCGAACTTGCGGAAGGCGGTACGCCCGATTTCGGGAACAAGGTCGGCGATCGAGCGCGCTTCGCCGCCGCGCGGCCGCTCATATGTGCGCGCTGACGGCTTTTTGGCCGCCTTCCTTTTGCCGCTTTCGCCGTCGCTGCTGCCCGCTTTCGCCATCGCCGCCGCCATGCCATAGGCGGGGGGTGAGCGTCCAGAGCATCGATAGTTTCGCGGCCCGCCTGCTCGGCTGGTACGACGGCGCGGCGCGTGCCTTGCCATGGCGTTATCCGCCAGGCAGCGACGTGGTTCCCGACCCCTATCGCGTCTGGATGGCCGAGATCATGCTGCAGCAGACGACGGTCGCCGCGGTCGCCGGCTATTTTCAGCGCTTTGTGGAGCGGTGGCCGACCGTCGCCGATCTGGCGGTCGCCGACGATGCAGACGTCATGGCGGCGTGGGCGGGGCTCGGCTATTATGCCCGCGCGCGCAACCTCCTCGCGTGCGCGCGCGCGCTGGTTCGCGATCATGGCGGCGTCTTTCCCGATACCGAAGAAGGGCTTCGCGCCTTGCCGGGAGTTGGCGACTATACCGCCGCGGCCGTCGCGGCGATCGCCTTTGGTCGCCCCTCGATCGTCGTCGACGCCAATATCGAACGCGTGATCGCGCGGCACCGGCTGATCGAGACGCCGCTTCCTGCCGCGAAACGCGAGATCAAGGCCGAACTTGCGCCGCTCGTACCGCCCGATCGGCCGGGGGATTTCGCACAGGCGCTGATGGATCTCGGCGCCACCATCTGCACGCCGCGCGCGCCGGCATGCGCGATCTGTCCGGTGATGGCCGATTGCCGCGCGCGGGGCCGGGCCGACATCGAGCGCCTGCCGGTCAAGCCGCCGAAGAAGGCGAAGCCGCAGCGCTACGGACTGGCATGGTGGATTCAACGGGGCGATACGGTCTGGCTCGTCCGCCGCCCCGACAAGGGTATGCTGGGGGGGATGCGCGCGCTGCCGGGCGGCGATTGGAGCGACACCGCGCCATCCGAAGCCGGACTCGTCCATGTCGATCATGGCTTTACCCATTTCGACCTGCGGCTCACCCTCGTTGCCCGCGAAAGCGAGCTTGCCGCAGGGGAAGGTGAATGGTGGCCGCTTTCCGCGCTTGACGCGGCCGGATTGCCGACGCTCTATCGCAAACTGGTCGAAGAGTTTTTGGGCAAGATGCTGGAGACAAATCCATGAACATGATGGTTTCGCGCCGCGCGCTGCTCGGTGGAATCGCGCTGGGCGGCGCGGGAGCGCTGCTGCCGCTTTCCGCGCTTGCGTGGAAAGCCGACGGCGCGGCGCTCTATCCCGCGACCTATGATTTCGTGAAGGGCTTCGTCGACCGGCGCGAACTCGCCGGGACGCTCGCCGCGATCGGCGAGGCGCAGGCGGCGGCTGACTTCTTCGGCGCGGGGATGCAGGCGATGGATTCGGCGACGCCGGTCGGTCCCGATTCGCTGTGGCGGCTCTATTCGATGACCAAGCCGGTCACCGGCATGGCGGCGATGATCCTGATCGAGGAAGGCAAGATCAAGCTCGATCAGCCGGTCGCCGACGTCCTGCCCGCCTTCGCGAAAATGAGCGTCCAGAACACCCCCGACGGATCGATCACCGACGTGCGCCCCGCGAAGGGGCCGATCACGATGCGCCAGCTTCTGACGCATACGGCCGGGCTCGGCTATGGGATCGTCCAGAAGGGGCCGCTGCGTGACGCCTATAACGAAGCGGGAATTTTGGGTGGACAGGTCAGCCGTCTACCGCTTCCGGGCTTTCCGCCCGCAGTCCCGGCACCGAACCTCGCCGCCTTCGCCGACCGTTTGGCCAAGCTGCCGCTCGTTTACGAGCCCGGTACGCGCTGGAGCTATTCGGTCGGGCTCGATCTGATGGGCCGCGTGATCGAGGTCGTGTCGGGTCAGCCTTTCGATGCCTTCCTGAAGGCGCGCATCTTCGATCCGCTTGGCATGAAGAGCACGGGCTTTCAGGTCGCCGCCGCCGACGTCGGCCGTCTGACGACCAACTATGCGCCGTTCAACAAGGTGCTGCTGCCGATCGATCCGGCGGCGAGCTCGATCTATCTCGATCCGCCCCCGATTCCCTACGGCGGCGGCGGGCTCGTTTCGAGTGCGCGCGATTACGACCGCTTCCTCGCGATGCTCCTCGGTGAAGGCGAAACCGGCGGGGTGCGAATTTTGAAGCCGGAGACGGCGCGGCTCGCCATGTCGAACCTGCTTGCCGATTCGGTCGATCGCAAGGGCACTTTCGTCGAGGGCGAGGGCTTCGGCGCCGGCGGCCGCGTCTCATTGGCTTCGTCGCCGACCGGCGAAGGCGTCTATGGCTGGGGCGGCGCGGCGGGAACGATCGCGTTCGTCGATCGCAAGCGCGGCTACCGCGTCGGCGGCTATGCGCAATATATGCCGTCCGAGGCGCTGCCCTTCCAGCGCGACTTCGGCAAGGCCTTCTACAAGGACGTGATGGCCTGATGCCTCTGCCCTTGGGATTTACCGGCGCGCGCCTCGACCGCGCCGACCAGCTCCGCACCGATGCCGAGGCGTTCGCGGCGACGACGCGCGACCCGCGCGCGACCTGCCTTGCGATGGACGGGATCGATCCGGTGCCGGGCGAGCGGGGCGGCCTGATCTGGGAGCCGCTCGATCCCGCCGACGACCGGCCGCTGCTGCTGCTCGGGATCGACGACGCCAGCGCGCCGCGCTTCGTCCGCGGTCCGGCGCCGGGCGCGCGGATCGATGCGCGGTCGCGCACCGTGATGCGGCTGCTGCCTTTGCTTTCGTCAGAGGAGGCGGCGCTTTATGGCGGCGCGCGCAGCTTGGTCGACTGGCATGCCCGCCACGGCTTTTGCGCGGTGTGCGGCGCGCCGACCGGCATTTTTCGGGGCGGCTGGGGCCGGCAATGCGCGAATTGCGGTGCCGAGCATTTCCCGCGCGTCGACCCGGTGGTGATCATGCTCGCCGAGTTTGAAGGGCGCGTCCTTGTCGGACGTCAGCCGGGGTTCCCGCCGGGATTGTTCTCGGCGCTCGCGGGGTTCGTCGAGCCCGGCGAGTCGCTCGAAGAGGCCGTGGCGCGCGAATTGTTCGAGGAAGCGGGCATCCAGGTGTCGGACGTCACCTATGTCGCGAGCCAGCCCTGGCCCTTCCCCTCGTCGCTGATGATTGGTTGCCGCGCGGTCGCGCGTGACCCGGCTCTGACGCTTGACACGACCGAGATCGAGGCGGCGATGTGGGTCGATCGGGCGGAGATTCTTGCGGCGCTCGGCGGCGAGATGGGCGCGAGTTTCACGGCGCCGCCGCCGCTGGCGATCGCGCGCTATCTGCTGGAAGAGTGGGCCGGTTAGGCCAGGCTTGTAGCTCAGAATTTCTTGCCGGTAATCCGGCTGATTTCCTTGGCGACCATCGCCTCGACCATCGCGGGAAGGTTGGCGTCGAGCCAGTCCTTGAGCATCGGGCGAAGCGCGTCAAGGACGACATCTTCCATCGTCCGGCCGCCTGCCGCCGGAGCAGCTGCAGGCGCAGGTGCGACTGCGGCGGTCAGCGCCTCGAGCGACTGGCGCGCGGCCTCGGCACTTGCGGCCGAAACCAGTTCTTCCTCGGTCGGGATCGCCGGTGCGGGCTCGGCATCTTCTTCTTCGTGCAGGTCGAGAACGTCCTCGTTCGCGGCGGAACCGCGCGGGGCGCGGGCGCCCGGCGCCTCGTCACGCGCGATGACGCGCCGAATCGACGACAAGATATCTTCCATCGACGGTTCTCGCGACAGATCGCCCATTACAGCCCCCTAAAGCCCCACGAAAGCGAGGGTCGCCCGTAACGGGCGGTTAACCATCATCCTACCGGCTGGAGGCGGGCTTTGCCAAGCCTTATTCTGGTCTATTGAGGGAGACGCGCGTCGATCGAGGCGGGAACGCTCGCGTCGGCGGCGGGGACGGCCTTGGTATCGGTCGCGACCTGCTGCGGCTTCGGATCGTCGGCCCAGTCCCAGATCTGACCTTTGACACGGCGGTAATTGACTTCGGGGTCGTAAAGCGTGCCGCCGCCATCGATTCCCAGATCGCGTGCCTCGGCCTTGCCCATCGCGGCGAGGACCGAGAAGGCGGCGACATAGGAATTGCGGCGGGCCGAGACGAGCTGGACCTGCGCGTTCAGATATTCCTGTTCGGCGTTCAAAATGTCGAGGATCGAGCGCGTGCCGACGCTGTTTTCGGCGCGCACGCCCTCCAGCGACAGGCCGTTGGCGCCGACCGCCTGCTCGGTCGCGGCGATGATGCGCTCGTTCGCCTGCCACGCGGCGTAGGCGCCACGCGTCTGCGCGATCACGTCGCGTTCGACGGCGACATAATTTTCGATCGCCTGGCTCGTCTGCGCCTGCGCCTGACGAACGCGCGCCGATGGACCGCCGCCCTGGAAAATCGGGACGGTCAGCGTCACGCCGGCGGCGGCACTTTTTTGCGTTTGTGCCACGGTGACGCCCGGCACTTCGCTTGAAATCGAATTGAGAAAGTTGGTGTAGCTACCGCTCAGCGTGCCATCGAGTTTCGGCATCCGCGTCGCACGCGCGACCCCGATGTCCGCGCGCGAGGCATTCAGGCGCTGGTTCGCGGATTCGATGTCGGGATTCTGGTTGAGTGCGATGGCCACCGCCTCTTCGGGCGATGCAGGGAGATTCGGCAGCGGCGGCGGCGGTTGCAGATCGACGGGTGCTTCGCCGACAAGCCTGATGTAATTTTCGCGGCTCGCGATCAGATTGGCTTCGGCGGTCCTCAGATCGCCCTCGGCCAATGCCAGGCGCGCTTGCGACTGCGCGACGTCGGTGCGGGTCAGGTCGCCGATTTCGAACCGGTCGCTCGACGCTTGCAGATTGGTCCTGAGAACCGAGACATTCTTCTGGTTGAGCTGGACGATCGCGATGTCGCGGATGACGTCCATATAAGCTCCGACGGTCTGCGAAAAAACGCTCGCCTCGGTCGCGCGGAGATCGGCCTGTCCCGCCTCGACGCGGTACTTGGCGGCCTTGACGGCATTGCGCACTGCGCCGCCCTGATAGATCGGCACCGACAGCTGGCCGCCTGCGGTGATCAGCCGGGTCGGGGAGGAAAAGCTGTTGCCCGGCCGCACCAGATTTTCGGTATAATCGCCCTGCACGCCGACCGATGGAATGCCGCGCGCCTTCTGGATCGGCACATTCTCGTCGTTCGCGCGCTGCCCCGCGCGGGCACCGGTCAGCGTCGGATTATTCTCATACGCCTTGGCGAGCGCGCCCTGTAGCGTTTCGGCCTGCACCGGCGTGGCGGCGATCAGCGTGCCGAACGCGAGTCCGGCAAGCCAGCGGGTGCGGCGAGCGGTCGCGACATATCTTCTATCGTGCATCGTGATGTTCAGCCTGAAACGGGGGAGGAAGACGCGTCGTACAGAGTTGCCGGCTCAGAATTGGAAGCCTTTCGGGGTGCTGAAACCGGGAAGCGCCGCGACGTCCATGTCGGCGAAGGCGCGAAGCGCGATCGTGCCGCTGGCCTTTACGCCTTGGACGAGGCGGGTCACATTGCCCTCGCGCCGCGCCGCGACAATGCGGCCGCCCTCGACAAGCTGCTCCGACAGCGCATCGGGCAGCGTCTCGATCGCGCCTTCGACGATGATGCGGTCGAACGGCGCCGCCGCGGGCGCGCCCTGGGCGAGCGGACCTTCGATCCAGTGGATCGCCGTGCCGGCGGTCGCGGCGCGGGCGGCGGCGAGCAGGTCGGCCTGCTCCTCGACTGCATGAACCTCAGCGCCGAGCGCGGCGAGCAGCGCCGCCGTATATCCGGTCGCGGCGCCGATCAGCAGCACGCGCGCGCCGGGGCGGATGTCCGCGGCGACCAGAAGCCGTCCGGTGACGAGCGGGGGATTGAGCGCGCGGCCACCGCCGAGGTCGATCGCGCGGTCCATATAGGCGACGCCGGACAGCGTGGCCGGCACATATGCCTCGCGCGGCGTGGTGGCCATTACGCCGATTACCGCCGAATCGATCACGTCGTTCGTGCGAAGCTGGCTGTCGATCATCGCCGCGCGCATCTCGGCCGCACCAAAGTCGCTCAATTTCGTGGCCATCGTTCCGTTTCCGATTCCCTGGGATGTAAAGCCTTGTCGGCAGTTCTAGCCGAACCGAGGCTGTATTGCAATAGTAATACAGCCTGTGCGTCCCGCCAGTCGCGCCGCGCATAGCGGGCAACGCGTGGGCCGCCAAGCCTGCTTTGCCATCGCGCGCCGTAGCGGACCGGCGCGGGACGACGAAAATTGCCGAACAAGCGGATTGCCAGTGCGCGGCGAAGTCGCTAGTGGCGCTCTCTCCACGCGATCTGCGTCTCGAGGCCCGATGGCGGAGTGGTGACGCAGCGGACTGCAAATCCGCGCACGCCGGTTCGATTCCGGCTCGGGCCTCCATAAACCTGTCAGCCGGGGCGTGCTGATGGTTGAAAAAAACCCCAATTTCCGATAGTTTAAGGCCATTCGCTGATTGCCAGTGATGGCCTCTGTTTGCCCGTAGTTGCAGATGTTGGGGGCCTAATCAGGGGGCTTCGCCAAGCCTCCATGAAAGCGAGGCCCCCACCGTGCTGACCGACACCGCAATTCGCAAGGCGAAACCCAAGGACAAGCCCTACAAGGTCTCAGATTCGCAGGGCCTGTATCTACTGGTCAACCCAAGGGGCAGCAAGCTGTGGCGCGTCAAGTATCGCATAAACGGCGTGGAGCGGAAACTGGCGATCGGCTCCTACCCCGAAATCACCTTGGCGGAGGCGCGTAGTGCTCGCGATGCTGCGCGCAGACAATTGGCCCATTCGATCGATCCCAATTTTGTTAAGCGGCAGGCTCGCATCGAGGCAGGCATCCGGGCCAGCAACAGTTTTTCGAGCGTGGCGCAGGAATTGATCGAGAAGAAGACGCGGGAGGGATTGGCGGAGCCGACGCTGGCAAAGATGCGCTGGTTCGTGAAACTGCTGGGAACCGATTTTGGAAAGCGTCCCGTGGCGGAGATCACGCCACAGGAATTGTTGCACGAATTGCGGAAGCATGAGCGTCGCGGCCGACTGGAAACGGCGAACCTCTTGCGGGCCTTCGCTAGTCGCGTGTTTCGCTACTCGGTTGCCACCGCCCGCGCGGAACGCGATCCGGCGCAATTATTGATTGGCGCGCTGACTACGCCGAGGGTCAAACATTTCCCGGCTATCACCGATCCGGTCACATTCGGGGCGTTGCTTCGCGCGATCGAAGATTATCAGGGCGACCCCGCAGTGATGCACGCGCTAAGGTTGACGCCCCATGTTTTTCAGCGTCCCGGCGAAGTCCGTCATATGGAATGGACGGAGGTAGATTTTGGCAAGGCGGTCTGGATCATTCCAGAAGGGAAGATGAAGATGCGCCAACCTCATTCGGTCCCCTTGTCGCGGCAGTCTCTCGCGATCCTCACCAACATGCGATCCCTGTCCGGTTCTGGCCGCTATGTGTTCCCGTCAATCAGATCGCGGGCGCGGCCGATCAGTGAGAATACGATCAATGCAGCGCTCCGCCGGATGGGTTATCCCAAGGACCAGATGACTGCGCACGGCTTTCGCACCTCGGCATCCTCGCTCTTGAACGAATCCGGCAAATGGAACCCCGACGCGATTGAGCGGGCGCTGGCGCACATGGTCGCAGGCAGCGTTCGCCGCATCTACAATCAGTCAGCTTATTGGGCTGAGCGTGTTAAAATGGCGCAGTGGTGGAGCGACTATCTGGACGAACTGCGCGAAGGAGGGAACAGATGACAGGTCGCCCCGGAGAAGGTTGGAGAATCTTCGCGGACGGGGACGAAGCCGACAACGTACCGCTCTGGAAAGTGCTGGCCCAATTCAGATCCGACGAATTGGATGAAGGTTTGAACACGAACGCGGCGATCATCAATAAGGCCAAACCCTCGCCCGTTCGATATTACAATCTTGCCTTCGTCATAAGCTTTGCCTTCGGGTTCCTGTCCGTCCCCCTCTTGATCGGCCTCCTCGTCTCGGGCCATTCGACAGCCACGGACCTCTTCTTTTATCTCACGTTGGGCACGTTGGCGGCCACGATCGCGCCGCACCTTTTGCGGCAGGCTTATCAATACGGCCTCAAAATCCCCGACGCGCCGTTGAAACTGCCCCACGCGCCGGACAGGCTCTTTGACGAGGTGCTGGGCTATTTGCAGAAGGTGGACGGCCCGAAAGCCTATTATCTTTCTCGCTTCCGCAAGCAGCGGGTTCCTCTCAAACGCAGGCAGTTTTTCGGTAGGCTGCGCTATTTCCTGTTCTCCGAACACAGCAAGGATCGGGGGATGGTCATGCGCTACCCGACCGCGATGTCGCTGCCCGCTGACCTCTATCTTCATCGCGATGATGTCGAGACGATGCTCGCGATGAGCAGACCGAAGCGCAGAGGAGGACCCGGCCGGAACACCAAATATCGCTATGACGATGCGATTATTGCCCTGATCGGCGATCCCCGGTTAGGTGTATTGGATGTGAAGGATCGGGCAGCGGCGATCAGCACCATCAAAAATTGGCTGTCCGAATGGTTCGAAACCAACGCCGATGAGTCCGGTGACGTGCCGCGCCGTGATCAATTGACGCGTTACGCGGAAAAAATCTGCACGCATTTAGAAATGATCGCGTCCGCCAAAGACCGCTGACCAGCGCTATCGTTTTTCGATCGCTGCGGCAGAATTTTCGGACCCCGTCCCTGCATTTCTGTAACTCACGTCATCGGCAGACTTCTAGGGCTTTTCCATTGCTGGACGACACGCCGGCAACCATGTGCAAGTTGGCCTGTCTCTCGCCGCGAATCGGCAGCAAGGAGACACGCACATGGAACCCATTGCCATATCGATTAATGACACCGCCAAGGCGCTCGGCGTCGGACGGTCGTCGGTCTACGCTTTGATAAAATCGGGGGGCCTCGACGCCATCAAGATCGGTAGACGAACTCTGCTGACCACCGAGTCCATCCGGCGCTTGGCGCAATCGCGCACCGCTATCTGACTCCAGGCGCACCACGGCCCCAGTTTTTTGAATGGGCGGGGCGCTCCGCGCCTGCCCCCGAAGCACCCGAAAGCTCTGCATCGTGATTTCACGAAAGGATTCCTCATGTCCATTTTTAGCCGCGTCATGAATCGGCTCTCCCATCGCTTGTGGGCGAGCCGCAAAGTCACACTCTGTTTCACCGCCGACTATCGCATCGCCGGTTTTACATTGCCGCTCATCGAACGGCTGCTCTTGGACAACGACGATGGAGAAACCTATCGCTGCTCCATCGCGCAATGGACGCTCAACGAACGGCCGTCCCTCCACATCTACCGGGGCGAGCTTTCAAGTTTGCGGATCGATGGTCCGTTACAGAAGGCGGGCATGGGCTATCTTCCGCTGGGGGGATTGATCGAGACTCCAAGCGTGACTGCGCACCTCAATCCGGTCGAAGCTCACCAACTCGATGGGCGAGTGCAGGAAGCCATCGAGAAAGCGATACTCCACTGGGTTGTCGAGCATCGTCTCTACGATCAGCCGCGCCAGCGCCGCGAGATCAACCGTCGCAGAGCCGACTGCGACTCCCGCGCGATCATCGCCGCATGGGTAGCGGAGCATTTCGCTAAGCCGGTGACGGACTTTCCATCGAACGAGCGCGACCGACCTGCCGAGTGTTGTTGCGGCGACCCCGATGGCTCAGCGTGCGATGCTTGCCGGAAGGGTTCGGACTATGCCTGATCCGGTCGCCCTTTTGGCAAAGTCGCAGGGCCGCGATGCTACGCATCGGACCCGTAATTTGGATACACACCTCACGCACGGGTGCATCCAGCTTTTCCGCCACTTTTCGAGAGTGCGATCAGAGTGCGCTTCGCTATCGCTTCGCCACAGTGGCTCTTTTCCGCCAAAATTCGAGGGTGCGATCCGCACCCTCAGGGAGGCGGCGCGATGAAGACCGTCCAACATTCCATCCGTCTGCCCGCAGCGCTCGACACGGCGCTTCGCGCGCTGGCCGACCGGCAGGGCAAGACGGTTTATGCGATGCTCCGTCGCTGCGTGAAGACAGGGATCGACGGGCAGGTAAATCCCACCGTAAGCAGCTCAGACGATCGCGAACTGGTTGCCGAAGTGGCGTCGATCAGCACGCGCCTCGCCGATGTCGAACGCCTGCTCGACCGCACCTTGCATACGGCCTGCGCCGCCTATTGCTATGCGCGCAGCACGGCGATGGGCGGCGGCAAGACCGACGAGGTCATCACCGCCGAGACTCAGCGGGCCTATGATCGACAACGGGCGACAGCGGGGGAACGGCCATGAGCGAGCCTCACGATCTCCGACTCCATGCCGAGACGCTGCGGCGTCATCTTCGCTACAGTCAGACGCGGCGGTTCAAACGGCAAGTTGCCGTCATGCTGTCATCGATTGCGCTGGGCGGCTTGGCCGCCCCCTATCTGATGCTCGACCCGAGCATCCTGCGGGACACCGGCACCCATTACCACGCGAAGATGCTGTCATGGTTTGCAGGCGACGGCGGCGATCCCGGAATAGTGGTCCGTTATGAGGGGAGAGACTATCTGACGCCCGCCCGTACGGTCGCGACCGATCCTTATTGGGTTCGCCGGGCGAGCATCGCCAAGTCGTTTGTCATGCGCGGAGCCCTGCTGGGCTTTATTGCATGGCTGTCGGGCCTGTTCCTGCTCCGCGATGTCGCCGCGCGCAGGCGCGAACGCGCGCTCCGCGATCGCGTGATCGACGGCACCAGGGTGACGAGCGAGAAGGAGCTTGTGAAGCTGGCGCGAGCCGAAGCCGGCTCGCATCCGCTGGCGATCGGCCCGGTTC
>JAEWIL010000236.1 GCA_023387085.1 Pseudomonadota bacterium
CGATAAGAGAACGTTCGCTTCCCACCCGGTGCAGACACGCATCATCGAAATAGAAAAAGGCTCCGGAACGCTGGGTTCCGGAGCCTTTCCTGTCTCTCGCGAGAGGGAAGAGCCTCAGGCTTCTTCGCCTTCGTCCGCAGCCGGAGCGTCCTCGGCCGCGGCATCCGACGGAGCGGGGCCTACGTCTTCGAACTCGTCCTCGCTGTCGGGTTCCAGCGCCGATGCGACCGCTTCGGCCTGTTCTTCCTCGAACATCGCCTGGATTACATCGATGCCCTGCTTCTGCATTTCGGCTTCGTCCGGCGAGCGGGCGACGTTGACGCCGACGGTCACGACGACCTCGGGGTGCAGCTTGACCTTGACCTCGAACAGCCCGAGCGACTTGATCGGACGCTCGAGTTCGACCATCGACTTGGTCACACCGGTGACACCGTCTTCGGCCAACGCGTCGACGATGTCGCGCACCGAAACCGAACCGTAAAGCTGACCGGTGTTCGACGCCTGACGGATCAGAACGACCTGCTTGTCGTCGATGTCCTTGGCGCGGCCTTCGGCGTCGGTGCGACGCTCGGCGTTGTCGGCTTCGATCTTGCTGCGGTTCGCTTCGAACAGCTTGCGGTTGGCTTCGTTCGCGCGCAGCGCCTTGTTGTTGGGCAACAGGAAGTTACGGGCAAAGCCGTTCTTGACGGTGACGACGTCGCCGATACCGCCCAGTTTCTCGATACGTTCGAGCAGGATGATTTCCATCGGTCCGCCCTCCTTACTTCACAATGTAGGGAAGCAGGCCGATGTGGCGCGAGCGCTTGATCGCTTTTGCCAGCTCGCGCTGCTTCTTGGTGGACACCGCGGTGATCCGCGACGGGACAATCTTGCCGCGCTCCGACAGGTAACCCTGAAGCAGACGGACGTCCTTGTAATCGATGACCGGTGCGTCCTTCGCGCTGAAGGGGCAGGTCTTGCGGCGGCGGAAAAAGGGTCGTGCCATGGTCGTTATCCTTATTCTTCGCCGTCGCGGTCACGGCCGCCCCGGCCGCCGCGACGTTCCTGCTTGCGCATCATGACCGAAGGACCCTTTTCGAGTTCGTCGACCTTGATCGTCATCCAGCGAATGATGTCTTCGTTGATCGCCGCCTGGCGTTCGATTTCGGCGACGGCTTCGCCCGGCGCTTCGACCGACAGCATCGCGTAATGACCCTTGCGGTTCTTCGCGATCTTGTAGGCGAGCTGCTTCAGGCCCCAGGTTTCGGTCTTGTGGACCTGACCCTTATATTCGCTCACGATGTTCGTGACGCCTTCGGCGAGCGCATCGACCTGAGCCTGGCTCAGGTCCTGACGCGCGATAAAAACATGCTCGTAAAACGGCATGAGTGCGCTTCCTTCGATTTGGCCGATCGCTGGTGCTGCGCCAATCGCAACACCCCTCCGGCTGTCGTCCGGCCTTGCGTATTGGTGCAAAGCAAACGGGGCGAACGGCACAAGGCCTCGCCCCGAATGAGGGCGCCTATACAGATTCGCGCGCGGAAATCAAGCGCGGGCCAGCTTTTCCAGCAATTCGCGCCCGAATTCGGTCAGCGTATCGTCGCGCGCGCCTAGAATCAGGATGCGGTCGCCGTCGCGGGCTTCCTCCAGCATCGCTGCTCCGCATTCCGCGCGGGTCGTCAGGTGGACCGCGTCGGCCCCTGCGCCGACAATATCGGCGACGAGCGCCTCGCTGCCCGTGCTACGATCCACGGTGCCGCCGAAATAGACCGGATCACTGATGAACAGCCGATCACCGTCGCGCATTCCGCGTGCGAAACTCGCCGCCAGTTCCTTGCCCATCTGGCGCAGCGGCCCATAGCCGTGCGGCTGGAAGAAGAGCAATGCCCGGCCCGGCAGTTCGGCAACGGCCGCGAGCGTTGCCGCGACCTTGTCGGGATTATGCGCGAAATCGTCGATGACCGTGACGCCGTTCGCTTGCCCCAGCACTTCATAGCGCCGCGCGAGCCCGGCAAAATCGGCGAGCGCCGCGACCGATTGCGCGACGGAGATGTTGAGCGCGCGCGCCGCCGCGATCGCCGCGAGGGCATTGGCGGCATTATGGCGTCCCGGCATGCGGAGGTGCACCTCATGCGTGTCGGCGGCGAAATGGACCCTGAACCGGCAGCCGTCGGGCAGCGCCTCGAAATCGCTGCCGCGCATCGCCGCCGCATCGGAAAAGCCGAAGCGCATGACATTGCCGCCCGCGAGCAGCGGCGCCGACTCCGCGTCGTCGGCGTTGACGATCGCGACGCGCGCCTTGCCGGCGAAATCGCCGAACAGCCGGTGCAGTTCGTCGAGGCTCTTGTGGTCGAGGCTGATGTTGGTGATCACCGCGACGTCGGGCTTGTAAAGCGCGATCGACCCGTCGCTCTCGTCGACTTCGCTGACATAGGTGGCGGGATCGCCGACAAGCGCACTCGCGAACGGTGTATCGTCGTCCGCGAAGTTCCGCATCACCGCTCCGTTCATCACCGTCGGCTTGCGCCCCGCCCGATCGAGAATCCAGCCGATCATCCCGGTGACGGTCGATTTGCCGCTGGTGCCGCCGACGCCCACCGCCTGCGCCGCGGTATTGAACAGCGCGGCATTGAGGTCGGCGCGAGTCATGCGCGCAAGACCCAGCGCATTGGCGGCTGCGATGTCGGGTACACTGTCCTCGATCGCGGCCGACGCGACGAGCGTCTGGCCCCCCGCGACGCCGCTGCCGTCCTGCGGGAAGAGAGAGATGCCGCGGCTTTCGATCCAGTCGAACTTGCCCGGCGTGCGCCCCTGATCGCGGCTGCGGTCCGACCCTGACACCTGCGCCCCGCGGGCCGCGACGATCATCGCCAACGGCAGCATGCCCGACCCGCCGATGCCGCAAAAGAAATAGGATTTGTTTTCCGCCATGGCGCGGCGTTATGGCCTTGGCGAGGTGAAGGCAACCATTCCCTCTCCCCACGGGAGAGGGTTGCGCAGACTTGGCGCGAAGCGCCTCGTCGAAGCTGGGTGAGGGGATAGGACGTGGCGTGCGTGAGTGTCGGCAGAACCCCTCATCCAACTCCACCTAGCCGGCAAGCCGGCAAGGCTGCATATCCTTCTTCCAAAGAGGGAAAGTCTTAATGCGCATAGGTATTATCGCCCCCTCGACGCCGATATTGCCCGACGATGCCGAGGCAGTGCGCGCGATCGCCAGCCTTGGGTATCCCGACGTCGAGCTTGTCTTCGACGAGCAGTGCTTCGCGGTCCACGGCCATTTCGCGGGCGAGGACGGGCATCGCTTCGCGGCGCTGGTCGAAATGGCGAACCGACCCGACATCGACGCGGTCTGGTTCGCGCGCGGCGGCTATGGGGCGTGCCGGATCGCCGAAGATGCGGTCGCCGCCATGACCGACGTAGCGCGGAGCAAGGCATTCCTTGGCTACTCCGATCAGGGCAATCTGCTCGGCGTGCTCTATCGCGACGGCTTCGATCATGTCGCGCACGGTCCGATGGTCGCCGACATCCGCCGCGAGGGCGGCGAGGCGGCGGTGATGCGCGCACTCGACTGGCTCGTTGCGCGCGATCCCGCCGCGTGCGAGCCGGATCTAAAACATGGTGCGCGCCACGCGGCGTTCAACCTGATGACGCTGTCGATGATGCTCGGCACCCCGCTGGAGCCCGACCTCGCGGGG
Source organism: Pseudomonadota bacterium (assembly GCA_023387085.1). GTDB lineage: Bacteria > Pseudomonadota > Alphaproteobacteria > Sphingomonadales > Sphingomonadaceae > Sphingopyxis. Next base: position 3,675 of record JAEWIL010000236.1, read on the forward strand.
CATGTGCTGCTGGTCGAGGAGGTGAGCGAATATCTCTACGCCTTCGACCGCGCCTTCTTTCACGTCGCGACCTGTCTGGCGCCGCGCGGGCTCGCGGGTATCCGCCTCGGCCGGGTCAGCGCCGTGCCTGAGAACGACCGCCCTTTCGGCATGGAGGCCGAGGAGATCGCGCGGGACTGGTGCGCGCGAACCGGCATCCCATGGCTCGGCCGGGCGGATATCGGCCATGACGCCGACAACAAGGTCGTCCCCTTCGGCTTGCATCGCGCGGGGTGAGGGAATAGGCGCGCGACAACGATTGATATCGCAGGGGACGCAACATGCGCGCATTTATTTTTCCGGGTCAGGGCAGTCAGGCGGTCGGCATGGGCAAGGCGCTTGCCGATGCATCGCCGGTCGCCCGCGAGGTTTTTCAGGAAGTCGACGAGGCGCTCGGCCAGAAGCTGTTCCAGCTGATGAGCGAAGGTCCCGAGGATCAGCTCACCCTCACCGAAAATGCCCAGCCCGCGATCATGGCGAACGCGATTGCGACACTCCGCGTACTCGAAAAGGAAGGCGGCGTGACGCTCGCCGCCAAGGCTGCTTACGTCGCGGGCCACAGCCTCGGCGAATATAGCGCGCTCTGCGCCGCCGGCGCTTTCGACCTCGCGACCACCGCGCGGCTTTTGAAGACGCGCGGGCAGGCGATGCAGGCGGCCGTCCCCGTCGGCATCGGCGCGATGGCGGCGCTGCTGGGTGCCGATATCGAGACCGCGCAGAAGCTCGCCGATGCCGCGGCCGAGGGCGAGGTCTGCACCGTCGCCAACGACAACGACCCGTCGCAGGTCGTCATTTCGGGCCACAAGGGCGCGGTCGAGCGCGCGGTCGCGCTGGTCAAGGACTATGGCATCAAGCGCGGCGTGCTGCTGCCGGTGTCGGCGCCCTTCCACTGCCCACTGATGCAGCCGGCCGCCGACGCGATGGCCGAGGCGCTCGGCGCTAACCCGCCCGCCGCGCCGCTGGTGCCCGTCGTCGCCAATGTCACGGCAAGCCCGGTAAGCGACGCCGACACGATCCGCGACCTGCTCGTCCAGCAGGTGACCGGCCGCGTCCGTTGGCGCGAAAGCGTAGGCGCGATGGAGGACATCGGCGTCGGCCAGTTCGTCGAATTCGGCGGCAAGGTGCTCGGCCCGATGGTCAAGCGCAGCGCGGCAGGTGAGATCGAAACGATCAGCGTGATTTCGATGGACGATATCGAAGCTCTGCTGAAGACGCTCTAAGAACAGAATTTCAGGAGGCATATTAATGTTCGATCTCACCGGCATGACTGCCCTCGTTACCGGCGCCAGCGGCGGCATCGGATCCGCCATCGCGCAGGCGCTCGCGGCGCAGGGCGCGCGGCTTGCGGTGTCGGGGTCCAATGCCGACAAGCTGAACACGTTTCGCGACACGCTCGGCGGCAATCATGTCGCCCTGCCGTGCAATCTCGGCGATGCCGCCGCGGTCGATGCGCTCGTCCCGTCGGCCCTCGATGCGCTCGGCCAGCTCGATATTCTCGTCAACAATGCCGGCGTCACGCGCGATAATCTCATCATGCGGATGAAGGACGAAGAGTGGTCCGACGTCATCCGGATCAATCTCGAGGCCAATTTCCGCCTCGCGCGTGCCGCCGCAAAGCCGATGATGAAGGCGCGCTTCGGTCGCATCATCTCGATCACCAGCGTCGTCGGCGCAACCGGCAATCCGGGGCAGGCCAATTATGCCGCATCGAAGGCAGGCGTCACCGGCATGACCAAGGCGCTGGCGCAGGAACTGGCGAGCCGCGGTATCACCGCGAACTGCGTTGCGCCGGGCTTCATCGCCACCGCAATGACCGACGATCTGCCCGACGCGCAGAAGGAAGCGCTCAACCAGCGCATCCCGGCTGGACGGATGGGCGAGGGGAGCGATATCGCCGCGGCGGTCGTCTATCTCGCGTCGAGGGAAGCCGGCTATGTCACCGGCCAGACCTTGCATGTGAACGGCGGGATGGCCATGCTCTCCTGAGGGTCGATCTTTCGGGGATAGGTGTATCTTATGATGAAGAGCTGGATCGCCGGCGCGGCGTTCGCGCTGGCGTCGCTTCCGGGCGCGGCGACCGCGCAGGACGGCGCGAAACTCGATTGCGTGGTCGCCGCAGCGACGCCTGCTTTGAAAGCGGAGATCGGCGCGTCGATGACGGGTCCGGACGATGCGCCGCGTGAGGCGCTGCTCAAGCAACTGGGCGCGATGGTCGATGATTGCGCCGCGCGGCACGGTATCGCGTCGGACAACAAGGGCGATTATCTGGCATATAATATAGCGCGTATCGCGCGCGAGTGGCTGATCGGCGAGATCGCGCGGTCCAAATTGCAGGCGAGCGTCGTCGACAAGGCGCTCGATTTTGGGCCTCGCGGCGCCAACCCCGACCTGACGGGCGAGATGACCGAAGATCATATCAACACGATCCTGCAGGCCTATGTCGCGGCGGGCGTCGATATCGAGAGTATCGATCAGCCGGTATGGGAAAAGGTCGGCGCTTATGCTGCCGCGACCTCGATCTACTGGAACAAGCGCAAGCGTCTTCCTTTTTGAAGAATAGTCGGCCGGATCCGGGGCGGCGGATCCGGCCGTGTCCACGCGAACGGAGCTTAGAAGCTCGCCCGCGCGGTAATCCGGATATCGCGGCCGGCGAGCGGCACATAATCCTTGGTGAAGCTGGCATGGCGGCGCGCATCGACGTCGAAGATGTTGTCGGCGGCGAGCGTCAGCGACAGATTTTTCGTGTCGGGCAGCGGACGCCAGGTGATTGACGCATTGACCAGCGTGAAGCCCTTGGTCGAGGTCTCGAACGGCGCAATGCGCGTCTGGTCGTCGGTCCATTCGACCTCGGCGCGCGCGTCGATCCGCTCGCCCGACGCTTCCAGTCCGCCGCGGATGCGCAGCGGCGGAATGCGCGGAACATAAGGTCCATCGACGATCTTCGCACGCGTCATATCGGCGACCGCGTCGGCGGAGATGTGGAACCCGCCCGCCTGCGCGATCGGCGCTGTGCCTTCGAACTCGAATCCCCAGACGCGCGCCTTGTTCTGTCGGAACTCAAACAAAGGCAGGTCGTCGGCGATCAGGCCTGTGTCGGTTTCATAGATGAAATTGTCGAAGCGGCTGGCATAGCCGGTCAGCCCCGCCGACCAGCCGTCGCGCTTGAACTTCAGCGAGGCCTCGCCGCCCCAGCTCGTTTCCTTGTCGAACGTCGGATCGCCGCGCTCATAGGTCAGAGTCGCGGCATGCGGACCGTCCGAGAGTAATTCTTCGGCCGACGGCGCGCGCTCGCTGCGCGAGATCGAGACGCTCGCCTTCAATCCTTCGGCGAGCTGGTAGCTGATGCCGGCGGCGCCCGACAGGCTGTTGAACGATCGGTCGAAGCCGATGCTGTTCGCCTTGACCGAGGAGTTTTCGAACCGCAGCGCGCCTTCCAGCGTCACCGGGCCGCGCTCGAGTTCCTGCAGCGTGAACGCGGCGATGCGCGTGGTCTCGTTCGCGGGCAGGAAAGCCTCGTCGCCGATCGCGGCGAAGTCGCGGAAGCTGTACTGGACACCGCTCGCGCCGCGCCAGCCGCCGCGGTCGTTCTGCGCCAGTTCGGCGCGCGCCTCGATGCCGCGGTTGGTGAAACGCGTGCCGGGCTCGCCGTCGTCGAATTCGGTGTGGGCGTAGTCGCCGTAGGCGCCGCGCACGCGCAATTTCTCGAACAGACCGTCGCCCAGCTCGACCTCGCCGCGCAGATCGACGCGATACTGGCGCGCCTTGATCGTCGGCACCTCGTCGATGTCCGCGCGCGGTGGGATGCCATATTCGTCTTCCAGATAGCCAAAGCTGATGCCCAGCGAGCCGCCATCGTCGATGAAGGCGGCGCCGACACCCGCGCTCTTGCTGGTGCTCTGGCTATTCGGCACCTTGCCGCGGCTGTTCGCGGCATCGGTCAGCCGCGCCGCTTCGTCGGCGTCGCCGCCGGCGGTCGCATCGGCAGCGAGGTCGAGCAGATGCGCCCGTAGTTCGGGAGCATAGATCAGCCCGCCGGTGCGGACATTGTTCGAATCGCGGTAATTGCCGTCGGCATGGACGACGAAACGCTGGCCGAGCGGCACGTCGATCGAGGCGCCGATGCTCTTGTCATCGGCGGCGGTGCCATAGCTTGCCAGCGCGTCGAGATGAAAAGGGCTTTCCGGGACGCTGCGCGGAATGCGGCGGTCGAACACGTTGACCGCGCCGCCGACCGCCTGGCTCGAAAACAGCAGCACCGACGGGCCGCGCAGGATCTCGATACGCTCGGCGGTCAGCGGATCGATCGACACCGCGTGGTCGGCCGACGTGGAAGAAGCGTCGATTGCACCGAGGCCGTCGACGAGCACGGCGGCGCGCTCGCCCGAAAAGCCGCGCAGGATCGGGCGCGAGGCGCCGGGCGAGAAGCTGCTCGCCGAGACGCCGGGCTGCGCGGCGAGCGTGTCGCCGATCTGGCCGCGAATATCCTGCGCCAGCTTCTCCCCTTCCATGACCGACACATTGCCGAGGATGTCGAGGCTGCGGACATAGGGCGCGGTCACGACGATCGCCTGATCGGTGTGATAATCATCCTCGCCGCTCGGCTGTGGCGCGGGCGCGGCGTCCTGCGCGAAAGCGGGAGCGGCGAGCAGAAGGGCTAGCGTGAAGCTGGTGGCGGAAAGCAAACGCATGAAGGGGAGATCCTGTTGGTTCGTGACGACAATCGGCGTTGCCAGTAATGATATACTGTTACAAAGGCAAGCCGGCGCTTCGGAAGGGGCACGTTGTTCGTCGGTCCCTGTGCCCCGTTGGTCGACAAAGCAGCGCGATGCCCGAACCAAGCGAAGCTGTCTTGCGGCGGTTGGAGCGGCGCCCTAAATCAGCGACATGACGATAGCGAAAACCAGTCTGGACCTGATCGGCAACACGCCACTGGTGCTTCTCGAAGGGCCGAGCAAAGCCACCGGGTGCGAAATCTGGGGCAAGTGCGAATATGCAAACCCCGGCGGATCGGTGAAGGATCGCGCCGCGCTCTATATCGTTCGCGATGCAGAAGCGAACGGCAGTCTCAAGCCCGGCGGCACGATTGTCGAGGGGACGGCGGGCAACACCGGCATCGGCCTAGCGCTCGTCGCCAATGCGCTCGGTTACAAGACGATCATCGTCATGCCCGACAACCAGAGCGCCGAGAAGATGGCGACGATCCGGGCGCTGGGCGCCGAGCTGGTGCTCGTGCCGCCCGCGCCATTCGCCAATCCCGGCCATTTCGTCCACACCTCGCGCCGCATCGCCGAGGAAACCGACAATGCGATCTGGGCGAACCAGTTCGATAATATCGCCAACCGCAAGGCGCATATCTTTGGCACCGCCGAGGAGATCTGGGACCAGATGGACGGGCGCATCGACGGCTTCACATGCGCCGCGGGCACCGGCGGAACGATCGCGGGGACGGGGCTGGGGCTCAAGGCGAAGAGCGCCGACATCACCGTCGCGCTGACCGATCCGCATGGCGCGGGGCTCTATAATTATTACCAGTGCGGCGAGTTGAAACCCGAAGGGTCGAGCGTTGCCGAAGGCATCGGCCAGAACCGTATCACCGCCAATCTGGAAGGCGCGCCGATCGATACGCAGTTCCGCATTTCCGATGCCGAGGGGCTGGCGGTCGTGCGCCAACTCCTCGACGAGGAGGGGCTCTGTCTGGGCCTGTCGTCCGGGATCAACGTCGCCGGCGCGATGGCGCTGGCGCGCAGGCTCGGCCCCGGCAAACGGATTGCAACGATCCTCTGCGACAGCGGGTTTCGCTATCTGTCGACGCTCTACAATCCCGAATGGCTGGCGAGCAAAGGTTTGGCGGCATGACGAACGGCAGTGCATCGCAAACCCCGGTTCCCATGCCGCCCGCGCCGGCGAATGATTCGATGCGCCGGCTTCAGATCGGTATCGCCGGCGTTCTGACCGTCTTGCTGCTCGTCGGCATGGCGGGGCTGATCGGCGACCGCGCGCGCCAGAATGCGGCGCAGGATGCCGCGGCGACAGCGCAGGTGCCGGTTTCCGGCAATATGCCGAAGGCTGGCAGCGCTCCGCTCGAGGAACTCGGCGTCCAGCCGGTGTCGAAAGACCAGAACCAGACGAGCGATGTGAAGACGCCGCAGGCGGCGCCGCCGGCGATCGCCGTTCCCGACCTCGAACCCGATCCGGCACTCGCGCGGGCCCGCCAATCCAAACAGTGACCGCGCGCTGGCGTCGGACTGCGCTGGCGGCCGCCGCCGTGGCGGCGCTGCTTGCGCTGGCGTGGTTCGCGGGCGGGCAGGCGCAACTCGGCCGCATCGACCCGGCGCTGGTGCTGCCTTGGGTTCCGTTGGTGCTGGTGCCGTCGGCGATGGTTCGACACCGGTCGAGGGGACCTGTTTCTCCAGCCTCTGCGCGGAAGGAAGACGCCTTTGTGATGGGGCTGCTTGTGCTTGCACAGGCGGTTCTCGCGCTCATGCTTGCTGGTCAAATGCCCTGGCGGCAATTGCTATTGGTCGGCTTTGGCGCAGGGTTGGTGGCATGGCTCGCCTCCCTCCTGGCCCAATGGCGGGCCGGCAGGATGGTGCGCGGGGTGGCCACACTGCTGTTCATTGGCGGGTGGTTCGTCGCGTCGCACCTGTTGCTCGCCACCCTCTATCGTCCCGCCACCGCCCCCGGGCCGCCGGCAACGATGCTCACCGGCTTGCCGCTCCGCTGGTCGGAAGGACGCAATCTGTCGGAAATGCTCGCGGCGGGCCTCAGCGAGGATCCGGCGCTCGGCCGGATCGAGGCGGCCGGTCCGGTACATCTCGTCGACAGCCTGATCGATAGCCCGCCGCCGCCCGGCGGTGCGCTCTTGCTTGCGCATCCACGTGCGCTGGCGCCGGGGGAACTGGTCGCGATCGATGGCTTCGTGCGCGGTGGCGGGCGGGCGGTCATCCTCGCCGATGCCTTGACCGGCTGGCCGATGCGCTACCCGATCGGCGATCCGCGCAATCCGCCTGTCACGAGCCTGCTGACGCCCCTGCTCGACCATTGGGGCGTGACGCTGGGCGCCGCGTCGGCCGCCGACCGGCACATCATCCCGGTCGACATCGATGGTGCGCGGCTCCGGCTGTCTACCGCCGGCCGGTTCGGCCCGCTCCCGGCGACATGCCGCGCCTATGCCGATCGCCGTGTCGTCCGCTGCCGGATCGGTCGCGGAGAGGTTTGGCTGGTCGGCGACGCCGACCTGCTCTTTGCGCCCTTGTGGCAGCCTGTGCCGCACTGGGCGGCGCATCTGCGGCCGGCCGACACGATGGAATGGCTGTCCGCTCGCTTGTGGTCCGATGCCCCGGCGGCGATCCTCAGGCCGCTTTGGATACGTAGTTCAGCCAAATAGGCGAACCAAAACAGGCGCTTCCGATGCCTGCCGCCTCCGATTCGACATTTCTCTATTCGCGCCCTGGCGTCTCTAGACGTCCCAAGACCCATTTCCGCACTCGTTTCGCCCCAAAATCGCCCATTTGAGGCGCAGTTTCCCTATTTTACCCTAAAATACCCCTTTTCACCCCGATGGAGTCTTGATAGGCAGGAATCGGAGAGGGGCAATCTCCACCCGAGCCTTGTCGGCCCGAATCTGTCGATTCCGGGCGTGGGAAATTATTGCCCGGTGGCGCGAAACGGGGGCTTCAGCGATGGCAGTTGTGACGCCCGGCCGGTATTCGGGTACCAACTTCGCCGCGATCGATGGCAAGGGACGCATCGCCGTCCCCTCGCAGTTCCGCAACAATGTGCCCCTCAATGCGGACGGTCAGCGCGTACTCTGGGTCGGCTTTCACGAGAAGCTGCCGTGTCTGGTCGCCTATGGCCAGGATCAATATGATCGCCTGTCGGACGAGATCGAACGCGATCGCGACACCGCGCTGACGCGCAATCTCGATTTCGACGAGGACGAAGCGTTCAAGCGGCGCTTCAGCTATACCGAGGCCTATACGCTCGACGACAGCGGGCGCTTCCTTCCCAATTTCACCGCGCGCGATCGTGTCGGCGAACTGGGGGCGACGGCTTTCGTCGGATCGGGCCGCCGCTTCGAGATATGGTGGCTGCCGAGCCTTGCCGAATGCGCCGAAGCCGACCCGGTTCTCAAGCGCCTGGCATCGGCCTGGGAAGCGACCAAGGGGAAGGCGCGAAAGTGACCGACCTTTCCCCCGACCTCCCTCGGGATCCCCGCCACGATCCGGTTCTCCGTGAAGAAGTCATCGCTGCTCTCGCCATCGCCCCGGGCGAGCGCCATGTCGATGCCACCTTCGGGGCTGGAGGCTACACGCGCGCCATGCTCGCGGCGGGCGCCGAGGTGATCGCGTGCGACCGCGATCCCGACGCGATCGCCGAAGGACAGGCGCTGGTCGCCGAAGCCAGTGGCCGGCTGACCTTGCTTCACGGCCGGTTCGGTGAAATCGACCGCCTGCTCGCCGATCGCGGGATCGCCGAGGTCGATGGCATCACGTTCGACATCGGTGTGTCGTCGATGCAACTTGACCGCAGCGAACGTGGGTTCTCCTTTCAGAACGACGGCCCGCTCGACATGCGGATGGCCCAGGAAGGCGAAAGCGCCGCCGAATGGCTCAACCGCGCCGACGAAGAGGAAATCGCCGACGTCCTGTTCCACTATGGTGACGAGCGCCAGTCGCGCCGCGTCGCGCGCGCGATCGTCGCGGCGCGGCCGCTGGCGCGCCCCGGCGAACTCGCGACGGTGATCCGCAAGGCGCTGCGCCATCCTCCGGGCGCGCCCAAGGACCCCTCGACGAAGAGCTTTCAGGCGATCCGCATCCACGTCAACGGCGAACTCGACGAGCTGGTCGAAGGTCTTGCCGCCGCCGAGCGCGTGCTGCGCCCGGGCGGGCGGCTGGCGGTGGTCAGCTTTCACAGCACCGAGGATCGCGTCGTGAAGAATTTCCTGCGCGAGCGCAGCGGCGGCGACGCCGGGGGGTCGCGGCATCGGCCCGCACCCAACGCGCCAGCGCGGGCTGCAACCTTCGACCCGCCCGCGCGCAAGGTGCGTCCGTCGAAAGCCGAGGAAGCGCGCAACCCGCGCGCGCGATCGGCGACGCTTCGCAGCGCGGTGCGTACCAAAGCCCCGGCCTGGTCCGGCCCATCGTCCGAAAAGGAGTCCATGTCATGCTGATGGCGGCCCGCAAGTTGCAGGGAATCGGCCTCGTCCTGCTCGTGCTCGTCTTTGCGATGGCACTCTATCCGGTATCGCTCAAGGTCGCGGCCACGCGCAGCGAGTTGACGCGGATCGAACGCCAGATCGACCGGACGCAGGCGAATATCCGCTACCTTGAATCCGAACTTGCGGTGCGCGCCTCGATGCGCCAGCTCGAACAGTGGAACGCGGACAGCTTCGGTTATTCGGCCCCTTCGGCAACCCAGTATCTCGAGAGCGAGCGTCAACTCGCCTCGCTCGACGGCCTTCCCGGCGCGCGGGGCGCCAACGAGGTCGCGCCCGTGCTGATGGCGATGGTGAGTCCGGTGGGGGTGAGTCCGGCCGGAACCCCCGAGCCCGCGGCGACCCCTGTGGAAAAGCCGGCGGCGAAACCTGCCGCCAAGCCCGTCGTTCTCGCGCAGGCTGATGCGGGCGTACAGAGCGATGCGCCGCTGCGCATGGCGCCGACGCGCCGCCGCGAGCAATTGAAGCTGATCGAGGATCAACTGCTCGCCGAATCGACACTTGCGGACCTCAAGCGCGCCGCGGCGCGCGAAGCGGCGGGAGGCAAGCCCGCCCGATGAACACGCTGGTCGTCCGTCCGACCCGGGTACGAACCGCAGGCGTGCGGCAGCAGATATTGCTGACCGCGCAGCAGCGTCTGATGATGCTGATGCTGCTGTTCATGGCGGCATTTTTCCTCGTTTCGGTGCGGCTGCTCTATTTTGCGCTGTTCGATACCTCGTCGGGCAACGGCAATGGCGCAGCGGCGTTCGTTCCGGCGCGCGCCGACATCGTCGACCGCAACGGTGTGCCGCTCGCGCGCACGATCGACGGCTATTCGATCCGCGTCGTGCCGTCGAAGCTGCTCAATAACCGGCAGTATCTGGCCGACGAGCTGGTCAAGATCTTCCCCGACACGCCGCGCGAGGAATTCGTCGCGAAGCTGTCGGGTTCGAAGCCGACCTATATCCGCCGCCGCGCGCTGCCCGACCAGGTCGCGGCGGTGAATGCGATCGGCGACGTCGGCTTCGACTTTCCGCGCGAAAAGGAACGGCTCTACCCGCAGCTCACCCTTGCGGCGCAAGTCCTGGGATTCACCGACGCCGAGGGGCATGGCGTCACGGGGGTCGAGGGCGCCTTCGACAAGCAACTCACCGACAAGGCGACGCGCGGCGATCCGCTCGCGCTGTCGATCGACGCGCGCGTTCAGGGTGTGCTCGAAAGCGAGCTGTCGAACGCGGTTACCAATCTGGAGGCGATCGGCGGGGCGGGAATCATCCTCGATGTCCACACGGGCGAGGTGCTGGCGATGACCTCGCTGCCGACCTTCAATCCGAACAAGCTGGTCGCCGGGGACGCGCCGGCACGCCGTAACGCCGTGACCTATAATCTCTATGAGCTGGGATCGGTCGTCAAACCGCTGTCGATCGGCGCCGCGATCGACAGCGGGGTCGTCACCAGCATGGCGAAGCGGTACGACGCGACCAAGCCTCTCGCGATCGCGGGATTTCACATTCGCGATTCGCATATGATGGGCCGCTGGCTCAACGTCCCCGAGGCCCTGATCCACAGCTCGAACATCGTCACCGCGCAGATCGCGGACCAGCTCGGCCGCGAGAAGATGGAAGCACTGTTCCGCAGCCTCGAATTCAACAAACGCCCCGAGATCGAACTCAAGGAACGGGCTTTCCCGCTGTGGCCCAGGGAATGGGGGCGCTTGTCGACGATGACGACCAGCTACGGTCACGGGATCGCGGTGACACCGCTCCATCTCGCCAGCGCCTATGCCGCGCTCGTCAATGGCGGTATCTGGCGCCCGGCTACGATGCTGAAGCTCGGCGACAAGGCGCCGCCGCAGGGGCACCGCGTCTTCAAGGCTTCGACCAGCGCGCGTATGCGCCAGCTTTTGCGTCTGATCGTTTCCGACGGCACCGGCCGCCAGGCCGATGCGCCGGGCTTCCGGGTCGGCGGCAAGACCGGCAGCGCCGAAAAGCCGGGTGTCGGCGGCTATCGCCGTCACTCGCTCGTGTCGACCTTCGCCGCCGTCTTCCCGATGGACAATCCGCGCTATGTCGTGCTTGCGATGATCGACGAGCCAAAGGGCAATGCGTTCAGCTCGGGTCAGCGCACCGCGGGCTATACCGTCGCACCGGTGGTCAAGAAGGTGGTGATGCGCGCCGGTCCGATGCTTGGTGTCTTCCCCGACGAAAGCCGCGACGTCGACGTGTCCGAACTGACCCCGCTGTTGTGGAAGAACGGGGAACGCGAATAATGCGCCTCTCCGCGCTGCTCGACGATCATGGTCTGGCAGGGGTGGACCCGGTGGTGACTGGGCTCGCGATCGATCATCGCAAGGTCGCGCCCGGCACGATTTTCGGCGCCTTCGCCGGCGAAAAATTCAACGGCGAAGATTTCATTGCCGCGGCGGTGGAAGCCGGTGCGATCGCCGTCGTCGCGCGGCCCGGGGCGAAGGTTGAGGGTGCAGTCCATATCGCCGATACGAACCCCCGCCGCGCCTTCGCGCATATCGCGGCGCGTTTCTTCCATCGCTTTCCCGCGACCTGCGTCGCGGTGACCGGGACCAACGGCAAGACCTCGACGGTCGAGATGACACGCCAGCTCTGGCGGATGGCGGGGTTTCACGCGGCGTCGATCGGCACCCTCGGAATCACGACCTCGAACGACAGCGCCTCGACGGGGCTGACAACGCCCGACATCGTGACTTTCCTGTCGAACATGTCAGGCCTCGCCGCCGAAGGCGTCACCCACGCAGCATTCGAGGCATCGAGTCATGGCCTCGACCAATATCGTACCGAGGGGTTGAAGGTGCGGGCTGCGGCGTTCACGAACCTCAGCCACGATCATCTTGATTATCACGGCACAATGGACGCCTATCTCGCGGCAAAGCTCCGCCTGTTCACCGAGGTTGTCGAGCAGGACGGGGCGGCGATCGTGTGGGCCGACGACGATTATTCGGCGCCGGTCATCGAAGCGGTAAAGGCGCGAGGCCTTCAACTGCTCACCGTCGGAACGAAGGGTGAAACCCTGCACCTCGTCTCGCGCGAACCGACCCAACTCGGCCAGTCGCTGGTCATCGCGGCGGGCGCTCACACGCAAAAGGTCAGCCTGCCGCTGATCGGCGCCTATCAGGTCGCCAACGCGCTCGTCGCGGCGGCGCTCGTCATAGCGACCGGCGGCGATGCCCAGCAGACACTCGCCAATCTTGGGCGGCTCCAGCCGGTGCGCGGTCGGCTCGAACGCGCCGCTATCACCCGAACGGGCGCTCCGATCTATGTCGATTACGCCCACACCCCCGACGCGATCGAAGCCGCGCTCGACGCGCTGCGTCCGCACGCGGCCGGGCGTCTGATCCTCGTCTTCGGCGCGGGCGGCGACCGCGATCAGGCGAAGCGCCCCGAAATGGGCAAGGTCGCCGCCGCCAAGGCCGACGTGCTGATCATCACCGACGATAACCCGCGCGGCGAAGATCCCGATGCCATTCGCGCCGCGATTGCCGAGGGCGCGCCGGGTGCCTTGATCGTTGGCGATCGCCGCGCCGCCATCGCCGCCGCCATTGCCGAGGCAAAAGCCGACGACATCGTCTGTATCGCAGGAAAGGGTCACGAACAGGGGCAGATCGTCGGACGCGGCGATGATATGCGCATTATCCCCTTCGACGATGTCGCCGTCGCGCGCGAGGCGGCAGCATGAACCCGCTCTGGACCGCGCGCGCCATTGCTGCTGCCACCGGAGGTGCCGCCAGCGGCGACTTCACCGTGCAGGGGGTCGCCTTCGATTCGCGCGAAGTAACGAAAGGCGATCTCTTCATCGCGATGAAGGGCGAGGCGGCGGACGGGCACCAGTTCATCGACAAGGCGATCGCCGCGGGCGCCGCCGGCATCATCTGCGAGACCGCGATCGACCATCCGCACGTTCGCGTTGCCGACAGCGCCGCGGCCTTGAACGCGCTGGGTGTTGCTTCGCGTGCGCGCAGCCATGGGCGCATCGTCGGCGTCACCGGCTCGGCGGGCAAGACCGGCACCAAGGAGGCGCTGTTCGCCGCGCTCGACCGCTTCCGCCCGGGGAAAGCGCATCGCTCGATAAAAAGCTACAACAACCATGTCGGCGTGCCATTGAGCCTCGCGCGTATGCCCTCGACCGCCGACTTCGGCGTATTCGAGATGGGGATGAACCACGCCGGCGAACTCGCCGCGCTGACCCGGATGGTCCGCCCGCACGTCGCGATCGTCACCACGATCGCGCCGGCGCATATGGAATATTTCGGCAGCGAAGAGGCTATCGCCGACGCGAAGGGTGAAATCTTCGAGGGGCTCGAACCCGGCGGCACGGCAATCCTGCCGTTCGACAGCCCGCACTATGCCCGGCTCCGCGCCAAGGCCGAGCGCCACGCCGCGCACATCGTCAGCTTCGGTCTTGGCGAGGGTGCCGATGTGCGCGCGGTCGACTGGCTCTCCGACGGGCAGGGCGGCTCGCTGGTTACCGCGCAGGTTCAGGATGCTTTGCTCTGCTTCACCATCGCGCAGGCGGGGTCCCACTGGGTATCGAATGCGATGGCCGTCCTCGCGGCGGTAAAGGCGGTCGGCGGCGACCTGCCCGCGGCGGGGCTGGCCTTTGCCGAGATGGGCGGGCTCGCGGGCCGCGGCGCGCGCCACCGGGTCGGGGTGCCGGGGGGCGCGATCCTTGTCATCGATGAAAGCTATAACGCCAACCCGGCCTCGATGGCCGCGACGATCGGGCTGCTCGGGAGCGAATCCGGCGGGCGCAAGGTCGCGATTCTCGGGGCGATGAAGGAACTCGGTCCGGGCGCCGAGGCCTATCATGCCGGCCTCGCGGCTCCGCTCGTCGCGGCCGGGGTGCAATTCGCCCTGCTTGTCGGCGAAGAGATGGCGCCGCTCGCCAAAGCGCTTGAGGGGCGGATCGATTTCGAGCATGTGCCCGCGCACCCGGCCGCGACCGCGCGGCTGAAGGACGTGATCCGGCCCGGCGATACGGTGCTGGTCAAGGGATCGAACAGCGTTGGCCTGTCGCATGTCGTGACGGCGCTGACCAACGGGGACTATTGATGCTATATTGGCTGGCGGAATGGCTTGGCTTTCCGGGGGCTCTGAACCTCATCCGTTATCTGAGCTTTCGCTCGGGCGCGGCGGTGGCGACCGCGTTGATCATCGGCCTGTGGATCGGGCCGCGCTTCATCCTGATGCTGCGCATGCGGCAGGGGAAGGGGCAACCGATCCGCGACGACGGTCCGCAGAGCCATCTCGCGAAAAAGGGCACGCCGACGATGGGCGGGCTGATGATCCTGATTTCGCTGATGGTCTCGGCGCTGCTGTGGATGGATTTGTCGAACCGGTTCGTCTGGGCGTGTCTGTTCGTGACGGCAGGCTTCGCGGCGGTCGGTTTCCTCGACGATCTCGACAAGGTTACCAAGGCCAGCCACCGCGGAATTCCCGGGCGCGTGCGCCTGCTGGTCGAATTCGCGATCGCCGCGGTCGCGGTGCTGCTCATCGTGTCGCGCACCGGCACCGACCTGTATCTGCCCTTTTTCAGCGGCGTCGTGATTCCGCTCGGGCCCTTCTATTATGTCTTCGCGATGGTGCTCATCGTCGGCTTCGGCAATGCGGTGAACCTGACCGACGGGCTCGACGGCCTCGCGACGTTCCCGGTGATGATCGCCAGCCTCGCTTTCCTCGTCATCGTCTATCTGTCGGGTAACGTGAAATTCGCCGGTTATCTCGGCATCCCGCATGTACCGGGGGCGGGCGAACTCGCGATCTTTTCGGCCGCGATCATCGGTGCCTGCCTTGCTTTCCTGTGGTTCAATGCGCCGCCCGCGGCGGTCTTCATGGGCGACACCGGTAGTCTCGCGCTCGGCGGCGCGCTTGCCACCGTTGCGGTGACCGCGCAGCATGAACTCGTCCTCGTCCTCGTCGGCGGGCTCTTCGTCGTCGAGGCGCTGTCGGTCATCATCCAGGTCTTCTGGTACAAGCGAACGGGCAAGCGCGTCTTCCGCATGGCGCCGATCCACCATCATTTCGAGCAGCTCGGCTGGCCTGAGTCGACGGTCGTGATCCGCTTCTGGATCGTCTCGATCGTCCTCGCGCTCGCGGGGCTCGCGACGCTCAAGCTCCGGTGATCACCTCGCGCGCCTTTGCCGGTCGCCGCTATGCGGTGCTGGGGCTGGCGCGCTCGGGTCTCGCGACTGTCGAGGCGCTCGTCGCCAGCGGCGCCGGCGTGACCGCGTGGGACGACCGCGAGGATGCACGCGACGAGGCGATGATGCTCAACGCCGATATCGGCAACCCGCTCGAAATCGATCTCGTCGGCTTCGCGGGCGTCGTCGTTTCGCCGGGCGTCCCGCTCAACCGCCACCCGATCGCCGCGCATGCGCGCGAGGCACATGTGCCCGTGATCGGCGATATCGAATTATTCGCCGAAGCGCGCGTCGACCTGCCGCCGCACAAGGTCGTCGGCATCACCGGTACCAACGGCAAGTCGACCGTCACCGCGCTCGTCACCCACATGCTCGAAAACGCAGGCGTCCCGGCGTTGATGGGGGGCAATATCGGCCTGCCGATCCTGACCCGCGAGCCGCTCCCCGAAGGCGGCGTATATGTGCTCGAACTGTCGAGCTACCAGATCGATCTCGCGCACAGCCTCGCCTGCGACGTCGCGGTGCTGACGAACCTGACCCCCGACCATCTCGACCGCTACGACGGCTTTGCAGGCTATGCAGCGTCGAAGGCACGGCTCTTCTCGCTCCAGCACCAGGATCAGGTCGCGATCGTCGCGGTCGACGACGACCCGTCGAGGATGATCGCGGGGCGCATCAACCACCGGCTCTACCGCGTCTCGGCCAAGGACATCGACCCCGCCGATCAGATGCGCTGGCCCGCGCTGCAAGGGCCGCACAACGCCCAGAACGCGGTCTGCGCGATCGCGATATGCCGCGTACTGGGGCTGGATGACGAGCAGATCGAACGCGGCCTCGCGACCTACAAGTCGCTGCCGCACCGGATGGAATTGGTCGGCGAAGCCGCTGGCGCCCGCTGGTTCAACGACAGCAAGGCGACCAACGCGGCTTCCGCTGCACCGGCGCTGGCGGCCTTTCCGCCGGCGCCGGACCAGCGTGTGCACTGGATTGCCGGGGGGCAGGCAAAGGGCGACGGGCTCGGCGCATGCCGCCCCTGGTTTCCGCACGTCAAGCGCGCCTATCTGATCGGCGAGGCGATGGAGCCCTTCGCGGCCGAGATCGGCGGGGCGATTCCGGTCGATCGATCGGGCGACCTCGCGACCGCGGTTGCGCATGCCGCCGCCGCCGCCGAACCGGGCGATATCGTGCTGTTGTCGCCGGCCTGCGCGTCGTTCGACCAGTTCAGGGATTATGAACAGCGCGGCGACGCGTTCCGCGAGTTGGTCCGGGCGCTGGGGCATGGGTGACGATATGGGCGGGGGCACTGACAATATGGACGCGACCGAACGGCCGGTCATCGCCGCCACGACACGCAGCGCGAAACGCCGTGGCCCGCGCCTCAGCCGCGCCGACCGCACGCCGCTCGGCCTGTGGTTCTGGGAGATCGACCGCGTTCTGCTGCTGCTCGTCTCGATGCTGATCGCGACGGGCCTCGTCGCGGTGGCGGCGGCGTCGCCGGTCGCCGCGCAAAAGCTGTCGACCACGACCGCCAGTCTCGATCCGCTCTATTATTTCTATCGCCAACTCATGTGGGTGATCGTCGGCGTGCCGGTGATGGTCGCGGTGTCGATGCTGCCGAAGGCGCAGGCGCGGCGGTTTGCCATTTATGGTACGATAGCCTTTCTGTTCCTGCTGTTCATGGTGCCGCTGATCGGCACTTCGGTAAACGGCGCGCAACGGTGGATTGGCAGCGGCGTTTTCCGGCTCCAGCCCTCCGAATTCCTCAAGCCTTTCTTCGCGGTCTCGCTCGCCTGGGTGCTGTCGCTGCGCCTGCACGATCAGACCTTGCCCGTCGTGCCGCTGTCCTTTGTGCTGACCGGGATCATCGGCGTGCTCCTTATGGGGCAACCCGACCTTGGCCAGACGATCATCTTCATCGGGACGTGGCTGGTGCTGGTGATGGTCGCGGGGCTTTCGATGCGGATCATCGGCATTCTCGCGGCGAGCGGGCTCGCCGGGCTCGTCGTCGCCTATTTTACCTATTCGGTCGCGCATCAGCGCATCAACAGCTGGCTGTTCGGCGAGGGCGACAGCTTTCAGGAGGACCGCGCGCACGCGACGATCACCGCGGGCGGGCTGATCGGCACCGGCCCCGGCGCCGGTCTCGCCAAGTTCAAGCTGCCCGAGGCGCACACGGATTATATCTTCTCGGTAATCGGCGAGGAGTTCGGGATCATCGCCTGCATCGCCATCGCGGTGCTGTTCCTCGCGATCATCGTTCGCGTCCTCGTTCGCCTGCTCGACGAGGAAGACAGCTTCCTGATCCTCGCGGTCGCGGGCCTGATCGCGCAGTTCGGCGGGCAGGCGACGATCAACATGGCGGTGAACACCCAGCTCTTTCCGTCGAAGGGGATGACGCTGCCGTTCATCAGCTACGGCGGCTCCTCCTTCATCGCCTTGTCGATCGGCATGGGTTTGCTCTTGTCGCTGACCCGCAGGAACCCCTATGCGGCGCGGGTGTCGATGACCCGCAACTGGAACAAGCGATGAGCGCCGAACGATGACAGCAACGCGCCACTTTCTGCTCGCCGCCGGGGGTACCGGCGGCCATATGCTGCCCGCTTATGCCCTCGCGGGCGAACTGATCGCGCGCGGACACCGCGTTGCGCTGGTCAGCGACGACCGCGGATTGAAGATTCCCGGCGCCCCTGCCGAGCTCGAAACACACGTGCTCCCTGCGGGCCGCGTGCACGGCGGGCCTATCGGCTGGATCAAGGCGGCGCTCGCGATCCGCAAGGGACGCCGGCAGGCGATCGATCTGATCCGTAGCTTTGACCCGGCGGTCGTCGTCGGCTTCGGCGGCTATCCTTCGCTTCCCAGCCTGCTCGCTGCCGGCACAGTGAAGCGCCCGCGCGTCATCCACGAACAGAATGCCGTCCTCGGCCGCGTCAACCGGCTGATGGCGCCGCGGGTCGATGCTGTCGCGGTCGCCTATCGCAATATCCAGCGCTTCCCCGCCGGGCACGAGATGAAGCTGCATGTCACCGGCAATCCGGTGCGCGACGAGATTGTCGCGATCCGCGAAGATGGCTTTCCGCCGCTGCCCGAGGACGGTATCTTTCGTCTGCTCGTCGTCGGCGGCAGCCTCGGCGCGACAGTCCTGAGCGACGTCGTTCCCGCCGCGATCGCGATGCTGCCGCGCGCCTTGCTCGACCGGCTCCAGATCGTGCAGCAGGCCCGCGAGGACGATATCGAGGCGGTGCGCGCCAAATATGCCGAACTTGGCGTCGCCGCCGAATGCGCGCCCTACATCGCCGATTTCCCCGAACGCCTCCGCTGGGCGCATATGGTGATCGCTCGCGCGGGCGCATCGACGGTCGCCGAGCTTGCATGCGCCGGACGGCCCGCGATCTTCGTTCCCTATCCCAGCGCGATGGATGATCATCAGACCTATAATGTCGTCGATCTGGTTCAGGCGGGTGGGGCGATCTCCGTCCAGCAGCCCGATTTCACCGCCGCCGTGGTGGCGAAGCATATCCAGCGCATGGCGCTCGAGCCCGGCGCGCTCGAAGAGGCTGCCGAGCGGGCGGCAAGCTGCGGGCTTCCCGATGCGACGCGCGATCTTGCCGATCTGGTCGAATCCTTTGCCGCGCCGCCGATGATGGACGTGATCCGCGTCGGCACGGGTTCGCGCAGCGCCGCGGTCGCCGCCGGTGTCGCCGCGACCCGGACGGGAGACGCCTGATGCGCGGCGTAGCGACCGATATCGGGACCATCCACTTCATCGGCATCGGCGGAATCGGCATGTCGGGGATCGCCGAGGTGATGCACAATTTGGGCTATCAGGTGCAGGGCAGCGACATCGCCGACAGCTATGTCGTCGAGGGCTTGCGCAAACGCGGCATCAAGGTTGCGATCGGGCACGAGGCATCGAACGTCGAGGGCGTGGCGGTGGTCGTGACCTCGACCGCGGTCAAGCGCGGCAATCCCGAGGTCGAGGCCGCGCTCGCGCACCGCATCCCCATCGTCCGCCGCGCCGAAATGCTCGCCGAGCTGATGCGTTTGAAATCGACCGTCGCGATCGCGGGGACGCACGGCAAGACGACGACGACGAGCCTCGTCGCGGCGCTGCTCGATGCGGGCGGGATCGACCCGACGGTGATCAACGGCGGCATCATTAACAATTACGGCTCGAACGCGCGGCTCGGCGCCTCCGACTGGATGGTGGTCGAGGCCGACGAGAGCGACGGCAGCTTCCTGCGCCTCGACGGGACGATCGCGGTCGTCACCAACATCGACCCCGAACATCTCGATCATTACGGCAGCTTCGACGCGATCAAGGACGCCTTCGTCGAGTTCATCGAGAATGTGCCCTTCTATGGCGCGGCAATGCTCTGCCTCGACCATCCCGAGGTGCAGGCGATCATACCGCGCATTCGCGATCGCCGCATCGTGACCTATGGCTTCTCTGCCCAAGCGGACGTGCGCGGTACCAATGTGACTCCTGGCCCCGACGGCAACCGCTTCGACGTCGTGGTGCGCGACCGCGACGGGAACAGCCGGACGATCGAGGGCATCCATTTGCCGATGTCGGGCCGCCACAATGTCCAGAACGCGCTGGCAGCGGTTGCGGTCGCGCTGCACATGGGGGTCAGCGACGACAGGATCGCGTCGGGCTTCAACGGTTTCGCGGGCGTCAAGCGGCGCTTCACCAAGGTCGGCGAGATCGCCGCGGCGGGCGGTGTCGTCACGGTGATCGACGATTACGCCCACCACCCGGTCGAAATCCGCGCCGTGCTCTCGGCCGCGCGCGAAGGCGCGGGGACGGGGCGGGTCGTCGCCGTCGTCCAGCCGCACCGCTTTACGCGGCTGCGCGACCATATGGACGATTTCCAGCAGGCGTTTAACGACGCCGACATGGTGCTGGCATTGCCGGTCTATGCTGCGGGCGAAAGCCCGATCGAGGACGTGTCGTCGGACGCACTTGTACGGGGCCTGCGCGACCGCGGTCACCGCCATGCCGCGACTGTCGCCGATGCGGGAGCGCTCGCGGCGACGGTGGCCGATGCCATCGATGCCGGAACGCTGGCCGCCGGCGATATGATCATCTGCCTCGGTGCGGGCGACATCACCAAGATCGCAGCGGGGCTGGCCGCGGCGGTGGAGGCGGCGTGACCGCCACGGCCACCCTCCCGGCCGTTCGCGGCAAGCTGACGGCGAAGGCGCCGCTGGCGCCGCTCGTCTGGTTCAAATCCGGCGGTCCCGCCGACTGGCTGTTCGAGCCGAAGGACGCCGACGATCTCGCCGACTTCCTCCGCGATCTCGACCCAGCCATTCCGGTGATGGCGCTCGGCCTCGGCTCGAACCTCATCGTCCGCGATGGCGGCTTCCCCGGCGTCGTCGTCCGGCTGGGTAAGGCCTTTGCCAAGGTAGAGGCGATCGACGCGGTAACATTGCGCTGCGGCGGCGGTGCATCGGGTATCCTCGTTTCCTCGACCGCGCGCGACGCGGGGATCGCAGGCATGGAATTTCTTCGCTCGATACCCGGCACAGTCGGCGGCTTCGTTCGCATGAACGGCGGCGCCTATGGCCGTGAGGTCAAGGATATTCTGGTCGATTGCGAGATTGTTCTGCGCTCGGGGCAGCGCAAGTTTCTTGGCCTTGACGAGCTTGGCTATAGTTACCGCCACAGCGAACTGCCCGAAGGCGCCGTCGTAATCGGCGCCACCTTCCGTGGCTACCGCGATGAACCCGCCACCATCCAAGCCGAAATGGACCGCATCTCGGCGAGCCGCGAAGCGTCGCAGCCGCTGCGGTCGAAGACCGGCGGTTCGACCTTCAAGAACCCCGATGGCCACAAGGCCTGGCAACTCGTCGACGAAGCCGGCTGCCGCGGCTTCGCCGTCGGCGGCGCGCAGGTGAGCGAGAAGCATACCAATTTCCTCATCAACACGGGTGAGGCGACGAGCGCCGATATCGAGGCGCTCGGCGAGGAAGTCCGCCGCCGGGTGAAAGCGAAGAGCGGCATCGAACTGCAATGGGAAATACAGCGCGTGGGAATCGAGAAGTGAGCCGGGGTCCGTGGCATGTCGCCGTCCTGATGGGCGGCTGGTCCGCCGAGCGCGAAGTGTCGCTGATGAGCGGCAAGGGCATCGCCGACGCGCTGGAATCGCGCGGCCATAAGGTCACGCGCATCGACATGAACCGCGACGTCGCGCAGCGGCTTACCGAGGCGAAGCCCGATGTCGTCTTCAACGCGCTCCACGGGGTTCCGGGCGAGGACGGGACGGTGCAGGGCATGCTCGACCTGATGGGCCTCAAATATACCCACAGCGGGTTGGTTACCTCGGTGATCGCCATCGACAAGGAATTGACGAAGCAGGCGCTCGTGCCGCATGGTATCCCCATGCCGGCAGGGACCATGGTCGACAGCGAGAGCCTCTTTTCCATCGACCCGCTGCCGCGCCCCTATGTGCTGAAACCCGTCAACGAAGGCTCGTCGGTCGGCGTCGCCATCGTCAAGGACGACAGCAATTACGGCAACCCGATCGCGCGCGAAGCCGTCGGGCCGTGGCAGGAGTTCGACCGCTTGCTCGCCGAACCTTTCATCAAGGGTCGGGAACTGACCGTTGCGGTGCTCGGCGACGAGGCGCTTGGCGTCACCGAACTTCGCGTCAAGTCGGGCTTCTACGATTATGACGCCAAATATACCGAGGGTCTGACCGAGCATGTCTGTCCCGCCGACGTCCCCGCCGACATCGCGCAGCGGATGAAGGACCTCGCCGTCCAGTCGCACCGCCTGCTCGGTTGCAAGGGCGCCTCGCGCTCCGATTTTCGCTGGGACGACGAGCATGGCCTCGCGGGCATCTTCCTGCTCGAGGTCAATACACAGCCCGGCATGACGCCGCTCAGCCTCGTGCCCGAACAGGCGCGCGCCATTGGCATGGATTATGCCGAACTCGTCGAACGCATCGTGGAGGAAGCGTTATGAGCAGCACGCGGATCAAGCGCGGAAAGGCGCCGCCGCGGCGCCCGGTACGCGCGCCGAAGAAACGGCGGCGGGTCCAGCAGTCGCGTCTAAACATGGTGATCAACGCATTGCCCGTCACTCCCGCGACGCTGCAGCGCATCGCCAACTGGACGATCGGCCTCGGCCTCGCCGCGGTGATCGCGATCGGCGCGCATGCGATGGGCGTTACCGCGAAGATTCACGAGGAATATGCCCAAGCGGTCGGCCGCGCGGGGTTCCAGGTCAAGAAGGTCGAAGTCGTCGGTGCCGACCGCATCGACCGGCTGAAGGTCTATGACATCGCGCTCGCGCAGAAGGACCGGTCGATGGCCGCGGTCGATCTCGAGGATGTGCGTCACGATCTGATGCAATATGGCTGGATCAAGGACGCGCGAGTCTCGCGCCGCCTGCCCGATACGCTGGTCGTCGATATCGTCGAGCGCAGCCCCGCTGCGATCTGGCAGCACAACAATCGCCTGTCGCTGATCGACGAAAAGGGCGTCGTCCTCGAACCCGTCAGCGTCGCAACGATGCCTGACCTGCCGCTTGTCATCGGCCCGCGCGCGAACCAGCGCGCGCAGGATCTCGAACGCCTGCTGGCCGAAGCGAGCAGCCTCAAGGAATTGCTTGCCGGCGCGACATGGGTCGGCAACCGTCGCTGGGATCTCCGTTTCCGCAGCGGCGAGACGCTGTCGCTTCCCGAGGGCGAGCCCCAGGCAAAGGCGGCGCTCGCCAAATTCGCGCATATGGACGGCGCCAACCGGCTGCTCGGTCGCGGCATCCTGCGTTTCGACATGCGCGATCCCACGCGCTTCGTCCTGCGCCTGCCGCACGAAGGACAGGTCGCGCCCGCCAAGCTCAACGATGCCAGGGACGCCGCCGATGCCGTCGCGGCCGCGAGCGCGGCGGAGAAGGGATAAGTCATGCCGCCGCCGCGCATCGAAAAGATCATCACCGCGCTCGATGTCGGGTCGTGGAAGGTCTGCGCGCTGATCGCGGGGCAGGCGGCAGACGGCCAGCTTCATGTCCTCGGCACCGGCCAGCGCGAGAGCCGCGGCGTCCAGCGCGGCTATGTCGCCGACATGGAGCAGACCGAGCATGTCGTGCGCGAGGCGATCGAACAGGCCGAACGGATCGCGGGGCTCAACATCGACGATGTCTGGGTCGGCTTTTCGGCGGGCAGCCTGCTGAGCGACGTCGCGCCCATCGAAAGCGAGCTAGGCGGACACCGCATCGAACAGGAAGATATCGACGACCTGCTCGCCGCCGGCCGCGCCGGGATCGACCCCGAGGGCCGGATGATCCTGCACGCGCAGCCGGCGCTGTACACGCTCGACGGCCTCACCGGGGTGAAGAACCCGATCGGCCTCCACGCCGACCGGCTCGGCGTCGACATCCACATCATCATGGCCGATGGCGCGCCGGTCCGGAATCTCGAGGCCGCCGTTCGTCAGGCGCATCTCGACGTCAACGCGGTCGTTGCCTCACCCATCGCGGCGGGGCTCGCCTGCCTGTCCGACGAGGAACGCGATCTTGGCGTCGCGCTCGTCGAACTCGGCGCCGCGGTGACGACGGTTTCGCTCTATGCCGGCGGCATGCTCGTCGAGATGGCGTCGCTGCCGTTCGGCGCCAGCGACATTACCGACGACATCGCCTCGGCCTTCGGGATCCGGCGCAGCCAGGCACAGCGGCTCCAGAGCTTCTACGGTTCCGCCTCGGCCAGCCCGCGTGACAATAACGAGATTATCGAACTTGATCCGGGCGCGCCGGCAGGCAGCGATTCGCCCCGCATCACGCGGGCGCAATTGGTGGCGGTGATCCGTCAGCGGCTCGACGCGATGATGGGGGACATCGGCAGGACTTTGAAAGACCTGCATTTCGTCGGCCCGGTCGGCCGTCAGGTCGTCCTCGTCGGCGGCGGCGCCGACCTGAAAGGCATTGCCGACTACACGCAGAGCGCGCTTGGCCGCGCGGCGCGCGTCGGGCGACCGCGCGGGCTGCACGGCCTGCCCGATGCCCATGGCGGACCGGCTTTCGCGACGCTCGCGGGTCTGGTTCTCTATGCGGCGTCGGACCCCGTCGACCTGCGCGATCTGCCGATGATGGCGCAGGACGTCTACCGGCCGAAGAATGCTGGCATCATCAACCGATTGATGGCGGCATTGAAAAGCAGTTTTTAGATGGCGAACGCCCGAAAGGTTAATTTTTTGGGTGATTCCCGCGTCACAATAGTGCAATGCGATATCAGAATTCCGGACGGTGGGACTAACGTCCGGATAGGTCGCAAGGTGAGGGAAGCGGCGCTGGTCCGCCGCTGCAGGGAGATTGGTTGATGAGCATCAATATTGGCCCGCCGCAGGTCGATGAGCTGAAGCCGCGCATCGCGGTCATCGGGGTCGGCGGCGCGGGTGGCAATGCCATCGCAAACATGATCGCGGCGCGCGTCGAAGGCGTCGATTTCGTTGTCGCGAATACCGACGCGCAGGCGCTGAACGCGTCGCCGGCGGAACGCCGCATCCAGCTGGGGACGCAGATCACCCAGGGGCTGGGCGCTGGCTCGCGGCCCGAGGTCGGCCGCGCGGCGGCCGAGGAAAGCATCGCGCAGGTCGAAGAGGCGCTGAACGGCGCGCATATGTGCTTCGTTGCGGCCGGCATGGGCGGCGGCACCGGCACCGGTGCGGCTCCTGTCATCGCCAAGGCGGCGCGCGACCGCGGCATTTTGACCGTCGGCGTCGTGACCAAGCCCTTCACTTTCGAGGGCAACCGCCGCATGCGGTCGGCAGAGGCCGGCATTGCCGAGCTGCAGGATCATGTCGACACGCTGATCGTCATCCCGAACCAGAATCTCTTTCTCGTCGCTAACCCGAACACGACCTTCAAGGAAGCGTTCACCATGGCCGACGAAGTGCTGCAGCAGGGCGTGCGCGGGATTACCGACTTGATGGTCATGCCCGGCCTCATCAACCTCGACTTCGCCGACGTGCGCAGCGTGATGCGCGAGATGGGCAAGGCGATGATGGGCACCGGCGAAGCCGAAGGCGACGGCCGCGCGCTCGAAGCCGCGCAAAAGGCGATCGCCAATCCGCTGCTCGACGGCGTGTCGATGGCGGGCGCGAAGGGCGTCATCATCTCGATCACCGGCGGCGAGGATATGCGCCTGATGGAGGTCGACGAGGCCGCGAACCATATTCGCGAGCTTGTCGATCCCGACGCGAACATCATCTGGGGCAGCGCCTTCAACGACAGCCTCGATGGCAAGATTCGCGTTTCGGTCGTTGCGACCGGCATCGACGGCACCGGCGAGACGGCGACGCAGGCAGCGCCCGCGACGCGCAGCTTCTCGTTCCAGCCCGCGCGCACCGTTGCGCCCGCGCCCGTTGCCGAAGAGGTGGTTGAATCCGCCGCACCGGAAGCCGCGGTCGAAGCGCCGGCCGAGACCGACGCCGATCCGGCGCCCGGTTTCTCGCTCGGCGATGCGCCCGAGGCGCCCGCGGCCGCGGACGAGCCGATGGAACTGTCGCACATCGCGGCCTCCTATGACGACACCGCGGACGAACTCGTCCTCAGCGAACCCGAAGCGCCTGCTCCCGGCGCCTATCAGCCGGCTCCGGCCGCTGCCGGTGCAGCCGCGCCGCAGGCAGCGCCGGCCGAGGACGGTCCCGCGCGGACAATGGGTGGTGGGACGCTGTTCGAGCGCATGTCACGCCTGTCGCGTGGGTCCGCCGCGCCCGAGCGCGAGGAGGACAAGGAAGACGGGATCGATATTCCCCGCTTCCTGGGACGGCAAAATAATCAGTAACGGGGTAGCGAACGGCCGCTGCCCCGGGCAAGGCCGGCCTGAAATCGGGATGATCTGACTTGCCCCTGCGGCTACGAAAAGCAATGCGGCGAACGCGTTCGACCGTCGCGCGGGCATTGGGCGTTCTTCTGATGTCGAGCGCCCTTGCCACGCCGGCGCTTGCGATGCAGGCGGCAACGCCTGATGCCGCCACGAAGGCGGCGATGGACCGGCGGACAGCGGCGCGCGCGCTTTTGTCGTCGGCCCTCGGCCGGCTCGCGACGAACAACGGCGATCCCGCCGCGTTGCTCGACGCCGGTCGCGCTTCGATCGAACTCGACGATTATCGCGCTGCCGTCGGCTTTCTGACCCGCGCCGAACAGGCGAAGCCGCGCGACGGCGCGATCAAGGCTGCGCTCGGATCGGCGATGGTGCATATGGAAAGCCCGACCCGCGCGCTCGATTATTTCGGAGAAGCGCAGCTTTTGGGCGCACCCGAGCGGGTCTTCCTCGCCGACCGCGCGCTCGCGCGCGATCTGCTCGGTCAACAGGATGCCGCGCAGCGCGACTATCAACTCGCGCTGTCGATCGCGCCCAACGACGAGGTTACTCGCCGTTATGCCTTGTCGCTCGGGATCAGCGGCGAAGCCGACCGCGCGGTGCAATTGCTGACGCCGCAGCTTCGCGCGCAGGACCGCGCGGCGTGGCGGACTCGCGCGATGATCCTCGCGATGAACGGCCGCAACGACGAGGCGACCGAGATCGTCAACGCGACCATGCCGGCTGCGCTCGCCCAGAATATCCTGCCCTATCTGACGCAAATGGATCGCCTCAATCCCGCGCAGCAGGCCGCGGCGGCACATTTCGGCCGCTTCCCGTCGGGCCAGCTCGGCCCGCCGCGCAAGCCGGTGCAGATGGCGGCCGCGACGCCAACGCCAACCCCTGCGCCGGTTGCGGGCGGCAAGCGTCCTTCGGATCGCGGCAAGCC
>JAEWIL010000246.1 GCA_023387085.1 Pseudomonadota bacterium
GGGGCGCCCCCCGCGCGGTGCCGCCTGGCCCGGACCGGATATCGGGAAGAGAAAGCGGACTTGCCGGACGGGGCGTAGGTGGGGCTACGGCCCGTCCGGCGAAGTCACTGTGCATGGGGACACAAGAGCATCCGGATGACGCCAGGGACCAGCTCGCGTCTTTCGGTCTTGTGACCTCATTCGTCCCAGTCGGGCGTTGCGCCCGGCCCAGACCACGACAGCCAAGGCGTGTCGCGACGGTTGAACAATCTCATGCAGCGTCGGAACGGGACAGTTACAATGGGTCACGTTGCGGAGTGTAGCCGCACGGCAAGATTTCGTTAACCAAATATCGCCGATTTTCGCGCGGTTTGGAGCCCGCGCACAAATTTGTTATAAGGTTTTGGCGCCCTGTTACCGTTACATGGTAGCGAAATCGGTGGCCGTCCTCGCCGATTGGCGTATCACCCCGCGTCACGCCTTAGGGGGAGCCTGGGGACATTTGAGGGTTGAATGGACCGCACGAAAACAGACCAGCCGCCGGCGCGTGACGACGAGGACCGGATTATCGCCGAGGAATTCGAACGGCTCCGGACGTCGACTCTCTTCACGCGGTCGCCGGTCTTGTCGCGCCTTCTGCAGTTCCTTGTCGACCATCGTTTGCGCGGCGGGCGCAGCGCGCCCAAGGCCTATGCCATTGCCACGGAAGCGCTGGGCCGCAATGCCGATTTCGATCCCGCGGTCGACAGCTATCCGCGCGTCATGGTGGGCCGGCTGCGCACCTTGCTCGATCGCTATTATGCGGAGACCGCGTGGGTCCACCGCCTGCGGGTGCCGCAAGGCAGTTACGAGATCGTCGTCCAGCAGCGCGCGTCTCCTCCGGCCCGGTCGGTTCCCGAGGGCGAGATAGCCGGGGACACAGCGACGGGTGACGTCGTGGCGCCGTCGGGTGCCCGCAACCAGCCGGGGCCGCGGTCCGGCCAGCCGGCGGTGCGGTGGTTCTGGATTCCGCTGGTCGCCCTGCTGGCGCTCGCGGCCGGATGGTGGGCATCGGCCAATTGGGGACGCCTGACGCAGCCGAGAGCTCGGCCCATGCCGCTGCTCGCGCTCGGCGTACCCCAGTCGGGGGACACGCCGGTGTCGCGCGCGCTGGCCCGCGCGATCGATGCGCGGCTCCGTGACGGCTTGCGGCGCTTCGATCTGGTCGATCTGCGCAGCGCCGGCAGCGGCGCCGGTACGGCGTTGGCACGCGCGGACTATCGCCTCGATACGTCGATTGTCCGGATGCTCGACGGGCCCGCCGACGTTACGCTGGTCCTCAACCGCGTGGCCGACCAGCGGACGATCTGGTCGCAACAATTTCACCTGACCAAGGACGAGATGCCGGGCTTTGCGGCGATCGACACCGCGATCGCGCAGATTGCCGGCGACTATGGCGTCATCGTTCGCGATCAGGTTCAGCAGCATCCCGACGACTTTGCGCCCGGCTATCCCTGCCTCGCGCAGTTCAACCGGATGCGCCAGATGCGCAATCCGCTCGGCGCGCAGCGCGTCGATGCCTGTTTGCGCGCGACGCTCGACCGGAAACCGAATGATCCGGTCACGCTGATGGCGCTGTCGCTGCTGCGATTCGGGGACTGGCAACCGCGTCGAGGCACGGCGGAGGGTGAAGCTGCGTTTGCGGAAGCGCGCGCGCTCGCTTTGCGCGCTTACGAGAATGGGCGGGGGACGTCGGCGGGTCTGTTCGCGATGGCGCGGGCGAATTTCTATATCAGCAATTGCGCGGGCGGCCTTGCGATGGGCGACGATGCGCGGGCGCTCAACCCTTATGACGCCGACCTTGCCGGTTTCATGGGGCTGTTCAAGCTGGGATGCGGGCAGGAAGAGCAGGGGACGATGCTGTTGCAGCGTTCGCTCGATCTCGACTCCTCCAATCCCGGCGTTCCGGCGGTGACGCTGGCGTTCGTCCGGTCGCAGGCGGGCGATCAGGACGCGGCGAAAGCGATTCTCGACCGCGTGCCCTCGCCCAGCAAGCTCGAGCCGCAATTCCTGCTCGTGCGCTCGATCGTGCTGGCACGGCAGGGGCATGTGCCCCAAGCGCGCGCCGTTTGGCAGCATCTGCTCAAATATACCAAGCAGCCGGCGAACGCGGCGCCCGAAACGGTCTTGAGGCAATTCATGATCACGCCGGCCGTGATCGTGCGCGCGGCGGCGGCCGTGCGCGAATCAGGGGTCGTGCCGCCGTCGCCCGCGCGTTGACCGGCGATTTGCGCCGGAGCGCTGTCGAGCGACCTTGAAGCCGGCAAAGACAACACCCATTTATCGGAAAGGTGCGACAGGGGAGGCATTCGGGCGGAGGAGCGGCAAGGGGCGTTTTGATCGACAAGTCTCCGTTCACGGACCGGCGCCAGCCCTCTTGCCAGCCTAGCCGTCGGGCACTAGGGAAAATCCCAACATTCACGCCATAGTCAGAAAAAAAGGAACTGTGCATGAGCGATTCGGCCGAAAAGGTTAAGAAGATCGTCGTCGAACATCTGGGCGTCGAAGCCGACAAGGTTACCGAAGAAGCGAGCTTCATCGACGATCTGGGCGCCGACAGCCTCGACATCGTCGAACTGGTGATGGCGTTCGAAGAAGAATTCGGCGTCGAAATCCCCGACGATGCGGCAGAGAAGATCGCAACCGTCAAGGATGCGATCGACTATATCGAAGCGAACAAGGGCTGATCGGGCCCGTCCGGCGCAGCCGGACGTGGCGGCCATGCGCCGCCTATGCG
>JAEWIL010000065.1 GCA_023387085.1 Pseudomonadota bacterium
GACATGGTCCGACCGGCCCATGGGAAAGCGCGCATCGGTGAACGCAAGCTGGAAATCGACCATCAGGACTGCCGCGCGGGTGCCGAAACCCACCGGGCGACCGCCATATCCAGCCTGGGTGAAGCGATCGTCGGACATCCGCCCCCTCCCCCGATCAGTTCAGCGCCGGGACGCGGTGGGGCTGCGGCGCAGTCAGCCCCTGCCGGCGGAACCAGGCGAGCGCGATGGGCGAGGTCACCGGATCCTTCGGCGGTTCGAGGCCGGTCTCTTCGCGGCAGCGCGCCTTCAGCTCCGCGATCGACGGCCCGAAAGTGAAATCGGGCGCGGGGCCGCGTTGCTTCGCCATCGAGTCGCGCAATGCCGTGGTTGCCGCGGCGTCGATCACGCCATCGGCATCGATGACCACGCCATATCGGCGCGCGCCCTCGGGAGTGACGAGACCCGTG
This sequence comes from Pseudomonadota bacterium, assembly GCA_023387085.1. Classification (GTDB taxonomy): domain Bacteria; phylum Pseudomonadota; class Alphaproteobacteria; order Sphingomonadales; family Sphingomonadaceae; genus Sphingopyxis. Next base: position 447 of record JAEWIL010000065.1, read on the forward strand.
CGGACGTCATAACCGACCGCTTCCAGATCGCGGTCGAGCGGGTCGCCCCAACCGCCGCCACCCCACGAAATGAAGATCAGCCGGTCGCCGGCCTCCACCATCACATGATCGATCTTCGAGGGCAGGATTTCCTCGCGGCCATCGGCGCGCACCAGTTTCTTGCTGCCGCGCTCGCCCGGCGCGCCGCCCTTGACCCCCCACGGATAGGTCAGCCAACGGTCGTCGTGGACCGAGATTTCGCCGGGGACCAAGAACACATATTCCAGCCGCACGCCGTTGCCGCCGCGATGCTTGCCCGCCCCGCCGGTATCGGGGATCGATTCAAAACAATCGACGCGAACGGGGAAATAGGCCTCGATATACTCGTTCGGGACGTTGCGGAATTTCGGCCACAGCGAATGGCCGTCGGGCCCGTCGCCGCCCGGCTTGCCCGGGATGCCGCCAAAGCCGATCTGAAACAGCAGGAACCAGTTGTCGCGCTTGTCATAGCCGCTGAACATGAAATGCGGGCTGTCCGAAAAACCGGCAGCGACGAGGAAATCGGAATTGGCGGACCCGAGCAGTCCCGAGATGATATCGAAGATGCGGCCCAGCGCATGCGTGCGGCCATTGAGCGCCGCCGGTGCGATCGGCTTGAGCAAACTTCCCCGGGGAATCCTGACGTCGATCAGGTCGATATAGCCGTCGTTGAGCACGATCTGCGGATCGAACACATTGACCATGAACTGGCCGCAGAACATCTTGAACATACGTTCGTTGAGGAAGAAGTTCACACAGCCCGGCGACTGCGGATCGGTCTTTTCGAAATCGAAGATCAGCCGGTCGCCCTCGCGCCACATGTCGCACGCGATCTTGTAGGGGCCGTTGCCCATCGCATCGTCGCAAATCCAGTCCTCGAACGACACTTTCTGTTCGGGCATCGTCGCAACGATCAACTCGCGCATCGCCGCGCGGTTACGCGCCAGCAGCCGGTCCTGTGCCGCCACCAGCGTCGCCGGCCCGAAACGGTCCGCCATTTCGATCAGGCGTGCGGCGCCGGCGCGGCAAGCGGACAGGATCGCGAAGAAGTCGGCTTCGTTCCAATCGGGCGTGCGCGAGTTGCGCAGCGCCATGTTCAGCAATTCGCGCTGCAACTCGCCCTTTGCCACGATCTTGACCGGCGGGATGACGATCCCTTCCTGCAGCAGGTCGGTCGAGGTAACCGGCATCGAAGCCGGGGTCATGCCGCCGAGGTCGCTCATATGGCCGAACATCGCCGTCCAGCCGAGCAGCCGCCCTTCGTAGAAGACCGGCATGCAGAACAGCCAGTCGTTGAGGTGGCTGATTGCGCCTTCGCAGGCGTAGGGATCGTTGGTCAGCAGGACGTCGCCCTCCTCGACCGTCCCCGGATAATTGGCGACGAAGCCGTCGACGGGCGAACCGAACTGGCCCGCGAGCATCATGCCCTCGCGGTTGCAGATGACCGGAAAGCCGTCGCGCTGCTCGCGGATAATCGTCGAGATGGCGGTCCGGAACAGGATCGCATCCATCTGGACACGGGCGTTCTGAAGCGCGTTTTCGATCACGTCGAGCGTCACCGGATCGACATCGACCTTGTCCCAGGGCGTATTGTTCTGTTCAATCACATGAGCCATGGCGTCTATCCTCAGTCGTTATCGCGGATGAGAAGATTGCCGACCGCATCGACGATCGCGTGGCTTCCCGGCAGGATGAGCGTGGTCGAATCGAGTTCGGTCACGATCGCGGGCCCCTCGACCCGGTCGGTCTGGCGCAGCCGCGCGCGGGCATAGATGCGCGCTTCGTGCCATTCGCCCTCGAAATATATACGCGTACGGTCGACCTCGGCGGCGGCAGGATCGCCATCGCCCATGGCGACGCTCAGCGGCCGGGTATCGGTCGGCGGCCCCATCGCGATGACGCGGATGTTCACAATCTCCTTTTCCTTGTCGAGATTGAAGTTGAACATCTGTTTGTGGAGTTCGTCGAAACGCACCGAGGCCCGCGTCAGGCCGTGTTCGGCAAACTCGGCGGGGTCGATCGCGATCGTGATGTCGGCGGTTTGACCGGCATAGCGCATGTCGACCTGATAGCGCACCTCCTGCGCGTTCGCGGCGATGCCGTCGGCGGCGAGCCGGTCGCCCACGCGCTGCGCGAGTTCGTCGAAGAGAGCGCCGAGTTCGGACTGCGTCACTTCGCTGACATGCTTGATGTAGGTACGCGCCGCCTCGTCGCGCATCCGCGTGGTGACGTCGCCGGCGGCACAGAGCACACCCGGCCCCGGCGGCACGATCACCGGCCAGGCCTTGAGCAATCGCCCGAGCGCGTTTGCATGGAGCGGCCCCGCGCCGCCAAAGCCCATCAGCGAGAAATTGCGCGGGTCATAGCCCTGCTCGATCGACACCAGCCGGAGCGCACCGAACATATTCTCGTTCACGATCCGGATGATGCCCTCGGCGGCATCCTCGAGCGAAATGCCGAGCGCGTCGGCGATCGATTGGACGGCCGCGCACGCAAGGTCGCGCCGGATCAGCATGTCACCGCCCAGCTTTGCCTCGGCGGGCAAATAGCCGAGCACAACGTTCGCGTCGGTCACCGTCGGCAGTGTGCCGCCCTTGGCGTAGGCCGCGGGGCCGGGCACCGCGCCGGCCGATTGCGGCCCGACACGAAGCGCCTTGGTGAGTTCGGGTACCGTGGCAATCGACCCGCCGCCCGCGCCGACGGTCCGCACATCGACCGAGGAGGCGCGAACGACCATGTCGTGGACGACCGTCTCGCGCCGCACCTGCGCCTCGCCCGCTTCGACGAGGCACACGTCGGTCGAGGTGCCGCCCATGTCGAAAGTGATGATATTGGGAAATCCGGCCTGCCCCGCGACCCATACCGCACCGGCAACCCCGCCCGCCGGGCCCGACATCAACAGATTGACCGGAAAGTCCGCGGCCGACCGGGCGGACGCCAGGCCGCCATCGGAGCGCAGGATGGACAGGCGCACATGGTCGGTCTCGCGAACGAGCGCGCCCTGCAAATTCTCGACATAGCGTGCGACGACCGGCTTGACGAAGGCGTTGGCAACCGAGGTGATCGCGCGCTCATATTCCTGCATCTCGGGCAGCGTCGTCGACGAGGTCGAAATCGATACGCCCGGCAGTTCCTCGGCAACGATCCGCTCGACGAGCCGTTCGTGTGCCGCGTTGATATAGCTGTTCATCAGACAGATAGTGACCGAGGTGACGTCCGACCGCGCCAGCTTCGCAAGGTCGGCCCGGAGGCGGGCTTCGTCGAGAGCGCGCACAACCTCGCCATCGGCACCGATCCTCTCGTCGACCTCCAGCGTATGCTCGAGCGCGGCGATCGGAGGCTGCTTGACGAAGTTGATCCAGCCCGAAAGCGCGCCCGGTACGAACCCGCGGGCCAGATGGAGCGTCTGGCGATACCCCTTGGTGACAATCAGACCGACCTTGGCGCCCTTCCCGGTCAAAACAGCGTTGGTCGCAACGGTCGTTCCATGCATGACCGACTCGATTTCGCGCAGGTTCAGACCATTTTGGGTGCAGGCCTTGCGGATGCCCTCGATCACGGCCAGCGAGGGATCCTGCGGCGTGGAAGGAACTTTGGCGGTAAAAGTGCCGCCTTCTGCATCGTCGAGAAATACGTCGGTGAAAGTGCCGCCGACGTCCACGCCAACCCGATAGCCCATGCGTCATCTCTCTTCTGGGCTCCCTGCTCGGAGCTCTTGTGACGAGTTATGTACGCGGCTTTCGGACCGTCAATTTATTTATTCGAACATTTACAAAGCTTGTTCGAACGGGCATAGCCCGCGCCGCGCTATGTCTTTTACATATGGGCAAAGTTATCCGAAGAGTTACGATCATGAGCAGCCGAAAAGCGACGAATCATCATATAATCTACGAACTTATTCACAAGGCGATTGCCTCTGGCGAACATGCGGTCGGAACACTTTTGCCAACCGAAGAACAATATTGCGCGACTCACGACGCCAGTCGCTACGCGGTTCGCGAAGCGCTGAAGCGTCTGGAAGAGGACGGCATGGTCGCGCGGCGCCGCGGATCGGGCACGACCGTGACCAGCCTCTCACCCGTCCACACCTATCGCCACGGCGTCCGCTCAATGGCCGACCTCATGAACTACGCCAAATCAACCCATATGAAATGGCTGGACGACGAGCATATTTTGACGAGTGGATTGCTGGCCCGGCAATTGGGCTGCGACGAAGGTCGCGGATGGCAGCGACTGCGTGGTGTCCGCTATGAAGACAATGGCGCCACGCTTGGTCTGGTGGAAGCCTATATCGACACGTCGATCGCGAGCGTTGACGATATCGAGGCGCTGAATGGCGGGCCGGTGCACAGCTATATCGAGGAGCGGTTCGGCTTGACCACGGCGGCCCTCTCGCAGGATATTCTCGCCAAGGCCCTCACGCCGCGCGAGGCCGAACTGCTTCACGACCAGCACAACGCCGCGTCGCTGAGGATCATACGCCGCTATACGAGCAGGACGGGTCTGATCTATCTGATCTCGGTCAACACGTTTCGCTCGCGCGACTTTGTCTATAATTTCCGGATCGAGTTGCAATGAGCGGATCCGGCAGAACCGCGTTTCCCCGCCGCGAGGCGTGGCAGCTTTAGGCGCATCACGCCTGCTGCCCGAGCGAGCGAGATCGGGCGCAAGCGGATGATCATTCCTTGAACGGCTCGATCGATACCCGACCTGCAGCCTGATCCGAATTTTCGCAAGAACATGAACCAGCGATATTTCAATCATTTAATTTCAGGAGTTTGGAATTTGGCAGCCAATCCATATCGACAACAATCATTTATTTTCAATGATTTAAATCATTTGGTGGGGGAGCGGCGTGACCATAAGCGGGGTTGCGCCGTATCGCGATCTGACGTCCGAAACGGGGTGGAGAGCAGCCCTTGAAACCTCGTCATGCTGAACTTTTTTCAGCATCCATGGTCTGAGCTCTCGTCTAGCGCTGCGGCGAAGGAAACGGCAGGCCATGGACCCTGAAACAAGTTCAGCATGACGAGGTGTCAAAGGCAGCTGCCCACCCCCTTCAGCCGCTCGCGGCCGGGTGATGGTCGAATGGCGGCAAAACGACCGCTTGCGGACGGACGGCTTTTGGCAATGGAACAGACCAAGCGGACATTTCGAGCGCAGACTTTGCACCTTGTCGGATCGCTCGGTGAATCAAAAGCCGGCTTCTACGGCAAGCCGGATCGCATCGGCATTGGTTTCGACACCAAGGGCGCGGAGCATTGCAGCGCGATGCATCTTGATCGTCCGCTCGGAGAGGCCGAGTTGAAACCCCATCTGCTTGTTAAGCTGGCCAGCCGCCATCAAAAGCAACACCTCGCGCTGGCGAGGGGATAGGCGCTCGATCCTACGGCGCGCTTCGCCCTGCCGGTCGGCGAGCGAAGATGGTGCCTCGACCTCCATCTGTGATCCGAGGAAATATTCGAGCGACCCGTCACTCCCGAAGATCGGTGCGACAAGCACGGCATTGCGAAAGGCATGTCCGCCCTTCCGGTAGTTGAGTATCTCCACCAGAGCCGGGCGATGTTCGCGGATAGCCGCGCGCAGTTCGCCGGTCAGCGCTGGCTCCGTCCCCGGTCCCGCGAGGAAGCGACAGTTGCGGCCGATAATTTCCGACGCCGCATAGCCGGTCAGGGCCACGAAGGCTTCATTGCATTCGACGATCGGGTTATCCGGCAACCGCGGATTACTGATCACCGCCGCGATCGGGCTCGTGGCGATCATCGCGCTCAAAGACATGAGACCCTATCCTTACTCTTTTGGCGCTCAACCTGCCCGAACGGACATATTGCGGCAAGACCGGACGCGAGCGAAATCTAGGCGCATGTCTCGGCACGCGCTTCCCTGTTGCCCCTCCGGGTCCCATTCTTGCGCAGCGGAGCAGCGCGCCCCCCGCGTCCTCGCGCGTCCACGCCGCGAAGGCCGGGAATGATGCGCGTCGCAGTGATCGGTGCCGGGATTGCCGGCCTCGCCTGCGCTAACGCACTGCGCGCGGCCGGACACATCCCTGCGATATTCGAAAAGTCGTACGGAGTCGGCGGCCGCATGTCGACGCGTCAAGCCGCGAGCGGCGACGCCGACATCAGTTTTGACCATGGCGCGACCCACTTCACCGTCCGTTCGAATGCGTTCAAGGCGCTCGTCGACGACTGGCGCGCGCGCGATCTCGCGGCCCCTTGGCCAGTGGCGGGTCTGCACGCCTGGGTCGGAACCCCGACGATGGATGCTCCGCTCATCGATATGGCGCGCCACCACGACGTTCGCTTCGATACCGCGATCACCGCCGTCACGCGCCATGGGCCGCGCTGGACGGTACATAGCGAGAAGCAGCGATTCGATGGTTTCGACGCCGCGGTCCTCGCGATCCCGGCCGAGCAGGCGGCCCCGCTGTTGTCGCTCCACGATTTCGACATGGCGCGCGCGGCCATGGGCGTTACCTCGCGGCCGGTGTGGAGCGCGACGTTTCTGTTTCCCGAGCGCATCGCCGTCCTGCCCGACTTCCTGCGCGGACCGGCGCCGCTCGTCCATGCCGTGCGCAGCAATGCGCGGCCGGGACGGGGCGACGCCGAACATTGGGTGGTTCAGGCGGACTGGAACTGGAGCGAAGCCAATATTGCGCGGGAGCCGCATACGGTCGCTTCTGCCTTGCTTGCGATTCTCGAAGATGTCGCCGGAGCGCCTTTGCCCGAACCGCTGCTCGCCGACGCCCAGCGATGGCGTTTTGCCCAGCCGTCGGGAAGCGACCTCGGTCATCTGTGGAATGGCGCCATCGGCATCGGCGCATGCGGTGACTGGCTCTCGCACGGATTCGTCGAATATGCCTGGCAAAGCGGCAATGCGCTCGGCGAGGCTATCGCGGCAGAGGCCGTCGGCACCCGAAAAATTTCGGCGCGATCCTGAACATCGCCCCACCCACTCCGACATCGAGGATCGAATATTGAAAAACGCCGTCGTCATCGGCGCCGGGATCGGCGGCTTGGCACTTGCCATCCGGCTTCAGGCGGCCGGAATCCCCACGACGGTCGTCGAAGCGCGCGATCGCCCCGGCGGCCGCGCCTATGTCTGGCGCCGCGAGGGTTTCACATTCGATGCTGGACCGACCGTCATCACCGATCCGTCGTGCCTGGCGGAATTATGGGATCTGTCCGGTCATTGCCTGTCCGACGATGTCGACCTGCTTCCCGTCATGCCCTTCTATCGGCTGCAATGGCCCGATGGCACGACCTTCGACTACAGCAATGACGAGAACGCGTTGGAGCGCGAGATTGCCGCGCTGAACCCGGCGGATGTCGCCGGATACCAGCGCTTTCTGGATTATTCGGCGGCGGTCCACGCCGAAGGATATGTCAAGCTCGGCGCCGTCGCCTTTCTCGATTTCAAGTCGATGCTCAGGGCCGCGCCCGCGCTGGCGCGGCAACGGGCATGGAAGTCTGTATATGCGCGGGTAAGCGACTTCATTGCGAACGACAAGCTTCGTGAAGCTTTCTCCTTCCATACGCTGCTGGTCGGTGGCAACCCGCTGGAGACCAGCGCCATCTACGCGCTGATCCACAAGCTCGAGAAGGACGGCGGCGTCTGGTATGCCCGCGGCGGCACCAACCGGCTCGTCGCGGCTATGGCAACCCATTTCGAACGGCTGGGCGGTACCACGATCCTGGGCGACGCCGTTACCCGGATACACACGCACGACAACCGCTGTACGGCAGTCACGCTTGCCAGCGGCCTGCGCCTCGAAGCGAGCGCGATCGCCTGCAATTCCGACGTCATGCATAGCTACCGCGACCTGCTAGATCACCCCCGTGGGGCTCGATCGGCGCGCCGTCTCGAACGCAAATCCTGGACACCGAGCCTTTTCGTGCTTCACCTTGGAGTTCGTGGCCGGTTTTCCGATTTGCCCCACCATATGATCCTTTTCGGCGAGCGCTATCGCGCGCTGCTCGATGACATCTACAAGCGCGGCGTAATCGCCGACGATTTCGCACTTTATCTGCATCATCCGAGCGCCACCGACCCATCGGTTGCCCCGCCCGGCCACAGCACGCTTTATGCACTTGTTCCGGTCCCGCACCTCGGCCACGCCCCGGTCGACTGGACGGTCGAAGGCGACAGGCTTGCCCTTCGCATCCTCGACATGCTCGAAAAGCGGCTGTTGCCAGGACTCGCCGACCGCATCGTCACCTGTCACCACTACGCCCCCAACGACTTCGCCGCCGACCTTGCCGCCCATCAGGGGAGCGCGTTCAGCCTGTCGCCGACGCTGACGCAAAGCGCATTTTTCCGGACGCACAACCGCGACGATGTCATCGACAATCTCTACTTCGTCGGCGCCGGCACGCACCCCGGGGCAGGTATTCCGGGCGTCGTCGCCAGCGCCAAAGCGACCGCCGCGCTCATCACGTCCGACGCGAAGGTGCGATGAGCACATCGCGCACGGCGGCGGAGCGGATCGCTGGATGTGAGCGTGGATAATGAGCTGCCCAAGGGGACATGCTGGCCCCGAAACCCGCGCGATACGCCAAAGAGCGGACGAACTGCTCGAGGCGGTCGGGCTCACGCATCGCCGCGATTACCGGCCTGCCGCACTCTCGGGTAGCCAGCGCCAGCGCGTCGCGGTGGCGCGTGCGCTGATCAACGAACCGGCGCTTGCGCTCGCCGACGAGCCCACAGGAAATCTCGATCGCGAATCGTCTGACCTGGTGATGGAATTGCTCCGAAGCATCAACTCGGAAACCGGCACCGGCTTTTCCGATTTCAACGCATGACGAGCGTATCGCAGCGCAGTGCGACCGGCGCATCGAAATCTGGATGGGAAAGCCAGAGTCGCTCGTAATGCGTCATGATTGGAGACTGGCCGGGTGGAGACTGTCCGCTTTGGGTCAGAGCGCGCGAAAAGCAGACGCGGCCGCGACGAACTATATCGCTCCCCTCACGCTATCGAATTGCGCCGCGATATGCCGCGCATAGGGCAAGCCGTCGTCACGTATCACCAAGTCGTCCTCCTCCCATTGGATGAGGCCAAGACGTTCATATTCGGCGAGGCCGCTTCGTATGCGCACCCTGCCCTCCGTTCCGACGCGCGTTCGTCCCTGGCACAACAGGTCGCGGATATTTCTGCCCCGCATTTGCTGCGCACCGTCGATCGATACGCCGCGGACCGCGCTCAACCGGCCCTCGCCGATCATGTCGCGATACGGACCCGCTCGCTTCTCGTTCTGGACGATCAAGTCGGGAAACCGGCTGATTGCGCTCGCACCGAAGCCGAGCAGGACTGGCGCGTCATCGTCGGTAAACCCCTGGAAATTGCGGCTCACGCGCCGGGCTTTTGCAGCGTCGGCCAAGGGATCATCGGGCCTTGCGAAATGGTCGAAACCGACGGGAATATAACCAGCGTCGGTCAACCGGCGATATCCCAGTTCGGCCTGGTCGAACCGCAGCCGCTGATCGGGAAGGCCAGTGGCATCGATCCGCCGCTGCCGCGGGATCATGTCGGGCAGATGGGCATAGCCGAACAGCGCGATCCGGCTCGGTGCAAGGCGTATCGTTTCTTCGAGCGTGGCGTCGAGGTCGCCAAGCGACTGGCCGGGCAGTCCGTACATCAGGTCGAAATTGATCGCGTCGATATCGCGCAGGCGAAGCGCCGCGACGACGCGTTCGATATGCGACAGCGGCTGGATCCGGCCGATCGCCTGCTGGACGTGCGGCGCAAAGGTCTGGACGCCGAGGCTGACGCGCGTGACGTGCGCCGCCGCGAGCACCAGCGCCCATTCGGCCGAAAAGCCGCGCGGATCGAGTTCGATCGACACCTCGGGCCGATGCGCGTCGAAAACGGTGAGGATGCGGTCGAGCAGCCGCACCAGCTCGACGGGCGCGATGGCATTCGGGCTGCCCCCGCCAAAGGCGATGCGCTGTACGCGCCCACGCCCGCCAAGCCGCTTTGCAACGAGTGCGATTTCGGCGCGCAGCGCGACCAGATAATCGGCCAGCCTCTGCTTGCGCCCGGCCGCCCCCGTGTTGCAGCCGCAATACCAGCAGATCTGCTCGCAAAAGGGGATATGGACATAGAGCGAGATCGGCGTCGCCGCCTCGATCGCGTCGAGCGCGCGCGCATAATCGCCGGCACCGACAGCCTCGGTAAATTCCATCGCGGTGGGATAGCTGGTATAGCGCGGCACCGGCTTGGCGAGCAGATCGGGATGATAGGACCACATGCAAGCCTCCTACCCCGGCGCGCTCGCCCGAACATTGACCGGGATCAACGCAGCCACCTCAGCAGCAGCCCTTCTTGACGCCAGCCGCCTTGCCGCGCCGGTCGGTGACGGCGTGGCACGCCTTGGCGCACTCGCGCCGCTGGCCGGAATCGGCGGGATCACCGGGGATTATAATCCGGTGCGTCGTCCCGCCGCACGAGGGCACGGACAGGATGCGCGCATCGGCCGCGACCGGCGGCTGCATCAGGGCAATAGCGCCGATTGCGACGACGAGGTTGCGCAGCCTCATGCCCCCTCCTCCTCATCTTCGACAAAGATGCGCAGCGCGGCGCCGTCGAGATCGTCGAACTGCCCCTTGCGCAGCGACCAGAAGAAGGCGGCAAGACCGAGCAGCCCCAGCCCGAGCGCAATCGGGATCAGGAAGATCAGCCCGTTCACCGGATCGCCCCTTTGAGCCGCAGCGCATTGCCGACCACGATCAGCGACGATCCCGACATCGCAATCGCCGCGACGAGCGGCGTGACGAAGCCGAGGAACGCCAGCGGCACCGCAACGACATTATATCCGATCGCGAGCAGGAAATTTTGCCGCACGATCGCCTGGGTGCGGCGCGCCATATGCACCGCCTGCGCCACCGGCATCATCCGGTCGCCCAGGAAGATGCAGTCAGCCGCATTCTTGCCGACGTCGCTCGCCGATCCGGGCGCCATCGACGCGTGGCCCGCGGCGAGCGCGGGGCCGTCGTTGAGGCCGTCGCCGATCATCAGCACCTTGTGGCCCAGCGCTCCCTGCCGGTCGATCGCGTCCAGCTTGTCCTGCGGACTCATCCCCGTCTGTGCGGTCAGCCCGAGCTGGCGCGCGACCGGCGCGACCGCCTCGGCGCGATCTCCCGACAGGATCATCGCTTCGATGCCCTGACGCCCCAGCGCGTCGATCGCTTCGGCGGCGTCGGGGCGCAGCCGGTCGGCAAAGGGGATCGTTGCGACCGCCTTGCCATCGACCGACAGCGCAGTCGCGAGTGCGTCGCCCAGATCTCCGTGCTGCGGTCGGCCAAGCGTGACGATGCGCCCCTCCCAGCGCGCTTCGATGCCGAAGCCCGGCGTCTCGCGGATCGACGTCACCTCGGCGGTCCGGACATCATAGACCTGCAGACCCCGCGTCAGCGCCTCGCTGAGCGGGTGGCGGCTCGCCTGCGACAGTGCGAGGATCAGCGACTTTACCCCGATATCGAGCCGGTCGAGACCGATCGGCTCGGGCCGGCCGAGCGTCAGCGTGCCGGTCTTGTCGACGAGCGCGCGGTCGACCTCGGCGAGCCGTTCGAGCGCCGATCCGTCCTTGATCAGCACTCCCGCGCGCATCAGTTCGCCCGCCGCGACGATCTGTGCCGCCGGGACCGCCAAACCGAGCGCGCAGGGACAGGTGATGATCAGCACCGCAGCGGCGATCAACAGGCTGTGATGCCATCCTGCGCCCGCGATCATCCATCCCGCGAACGCCATCAGCGCGAGGCAATGAACCGCAGGTGCATAAAGTCGTGCCGCGCGGTCGGCGATGCGGACATAGCGCGACTTGCCCTGCGCCGCCTCGCCCATCAGCCGCGCGATGTCGGCGATGGCGGTGTCCGCGCCCGCTGCGGTCACGCGCACCCGGATCGGCGCGTCGAGGTTCAACGTGCCGGCATGTACCCGGTCGTCGGGATGGGCCGGTTGCGGTGCGCTTTCGCCCGTGAGCAGCGACAGGTCGAGCCGGCTGGCCCCGCCGACCACGACCCCGTCGGCGGACAGACGCTCGCCCGCCGCGACAAGCATCACCATGCCGGGCTCCAGCGCGGTCGCGTCGACCCAGCGGCTGCGGCCATCGTCACCGAGGACCATCGCGCCGTTTCCCATGTTGCGCAGCAAAGCCGTCACGCCGCCGCGCGCGCGGTCCCGCATCACACTGTCGAGCCAGCGGCCACTGAGCAGGAAGAAGAGCAGCATCGCCGCGCCGTCGAAATAGGCATGCGGCCCGCCGGTCGCCGTCTCGTACAGGCTGATCGCGCAGACGAGCAGGACGCCGATGCTGATCGGGACGTCCATGTTCGTGGCGCCGTGACGCAGCGCCCGCCACGCCGACCGGAAAAAGGGCCGGCCGGCATAGGCGAGGGTCGGCAAGGCGATCGCCGCCGACAGCCAATGGAACAGGTCGCGCGTTGCCCCCGCCGCGCCCGACCAGACCGAGACCGACAGCAGCATGATGTTCATCATCGCGAAGCCCGACACCGCGACCGCGCGCAGCAGTTCGCGGCTCGTTTCCGCTTCGGCATCGGCTTCGTCGGGGCGGCCGCCGATCGGATGCGCCTCGAACCCCAGGTTCGAAAAGGCCCCGATCAGATCGGGCATGTCGGTGTCGGCGGTGCAGGACAGATGCACGCGCTTTTCGGTGAAATTGACGCGTGCGGCGGCGATGCGCCTGTCGCGCACCAGTCCTTGCTCCAGTTTGGCGATGCAGCCCGCGCAACGAATGTCGGGCACCGCGAAGTCGCGTTCGACGAGGGCGGTCGCGGTCATTGCAGATTCTCGCGATAGCGGGCTTCGTCGGCGCCATGCCGGACGATAAGGTCGAGCCTCCAGCGCCCCAACACCAGCGGCTTGACCGAGCGCAGCACGCCGCGCGCCGCCGGCTCGAAATTGAGCGCAGCGGGCGGGGTGCGCCCAACGGGGTGATTGATCGTTGCCGACGCCCGAATGCCGTCGAGCGGAACGCCATCCTTGCTAAGCGCCAGAAGCACGTGCCGCCTCGCATCGAGCGTGATGCGCGCATCCCATCCGAGGCGCTCCTGTGCGTCGGCGCGTTTTAGCCATTCGTTATAATGCTGGCTCGCGACATAGCTGTTCTCGACCACCTTGCCGCCAAAAGTCGACATGGCGAAGCGCGCCATGGTGAGGTTGACCGCTATCACGATAGCAAAAAAGCCGACGAGAATCGCCGTCATATGCCGGCCGGTGAAGGCCTTGGGTTTGCGTGTGTCGGTCATTGTCCTGCCTCCGGCCGGTCGAACTGGATGATGTCGCTGTCGCCGCGCGGATCGCCATCGAGTCCGCGCGTGCTGATCGTGAAGTCCTGCCGTGCAGGACCGGCGCCAGGCGCCGCGATAAAGAGTTTGACGCTCGTGACGCTGTCGGCGGGCAGCGCCAGTTCGATACGCTGCACGGCCTTTTCGCGTGAGCCGGTGTCGGTCCACAGCACCGCACCGGGAAGCCCGCTGACGCTCACCGCGACCCGGCGCGGGCGCGTTTCCATATTGCGCAGCTTCAGCGTGTAATTGTTGCGGATGTGGCCGTCGGAAAGCTGGACGAAGAGCGGGCTGCGCTCGTGCTGGACGGCGAGGTCGAGCCGCGTCCGTTGGCCGAGCGAAAACAGCATTGCCGCACCGATCGCGGTCCATACACCGAAATAGATCAGCGTGCGCGGACGCAGCAGCGTCTTGCGCACCGGTTGCGCGGTGCCTCCCGCCTTTTCGGTCGCCGCATCGTCGAGCGTACAATAGTCGATCAGTCCGCGCCGCCGTCCGACCTGCGCCATCACGCCGTCGCACGCGTCGATACAGAGAGCGCAGGTGATGCAGCCGATCTGCGGACCTTCGCGAATGTCGATTCCCGTCGGGCACACGGCGACGCACTGGTTGCAGTCGATGCAGTCGCCGAAGGCGCCGGGATGCGCTTGTCCCTTCTTGACGCTGCCGCGCGGTTCGCCGCGCCAGTCCTTGTAGGTCACCAACAGCGATTTTTCGTCCATCATCGCGGTCTGGATGCGCGGCCACGGGCACATATAGACGCACACCTGTTCGCGCATGAAACCGCCGAGGATGAACGTCGTCGCGGTCAGGACGGCGACAGTGGCATAGGCGACGGGCGCCGCCTGCCCCGTCCAGAAATCCGCCGTCAGCGTCGGCGCGTCGGCGAAATACATGATCCACGCACCGCCGGTCCAAAAAGCGATCGTCAAATAGATGCTATATTTGACCGCCCGCTTCGCCAGCTTTTCGGCCGTCCACGGACCGTTCGCCAGCCGGACCTGCGCGTTGCGGTCGCCGTCGATCAGCCGGTCGACGTGCTGGAACAGGTCGGTCCACACCGTCTGCGGACAGGCATAGCCGCACCAGGCGCGACCGACCGCACTGGTGACGAGGAACAGCCCGATCCCCGCCATGATGAGCAGGCCCGCGACATAGTAGAATTCGTGCGGCCAGATCTCGATCTGGAACATGTAGAAGCGCCGGTTCGCAAGGTCGACGAGCACCGCCTGATCGGGCGCATAGGGGCCGCGGTCCCAGCGGATCCACGGCGTGCCGTAATAGATCGCCAGCGTCACCGACATGATCGCCCATTTGAAGCGGCGGAAGGGACCGTTCACCGCTTTCGGGTAAACGCCCTTCCGCGCTGCATAGAGCGGCGCCGGCCGGCCGGAGATATCGTCAGGGCTGGCCATCGGCTCCCGCCCCTCCGTCGACCGGCGCGAGCCCCTTTTCGCCGCCGCCCAGCGAATAGACATAGGCCGACAGCATCTTGATCGTCACCGGGTCGAGCCGGCCGCCCCAGCGCGGCATCACGCCGTTCCGCGGCTGGTTCACCGTCGCGGTCAGGCTGGCGCGGTCGCCACCATAGAGCCAGATCGCATCGGTCAATTTCGGCGCGCCGACCTGCCGCCCGCCCTCGCCCGTGGCGCCGTGGCAGACCGCGCAATTGTCGGCGAACAGCGTCGCCCCGCGCGCCGACGATGCGCTGCGTTTCTCCTGCCCGCTGATCGTTCGGACGAAGCTCACCACATCGGCAATCTGGCCGGCATCAAGGATACCGTCGCGGCCGAAGGCCGGCATCTGGCTGGTTCGCGTTGCCTTGTGGTCGGGATTCCGGATGCCGTGCGTGATCGTATATTCGATCGTCGCCAGATCGCCGCCCCACAGCCAGTCGTCGTCGGTCAGGCTGGGGTAGAGGTTCTTCACCCCTGCTCCCCCGGCACCATGGCACTGGACGCAATGAACGCGAAACGCCGCGCCGCCGCCCTGTACCGCCGCCTGCATCAGTTCGGGCTTTGCCGGCAGATCGGCAATCGCGGTCGCCGCGATGGCATTGACCGTCGGCGCGCGACGCTTTGCGTCGGCCGCCAGCTCCTTCGCGAGCTCGCCGCGGCTCGACCAGCCGAGCACACCCTTGGTCGCGCTGTCGACCATCGGCCACGCCGGATAGAGGACGACATAGGCGAGGCCCCAGACGATCGTGGCGTAGAAGGTCCACAGCCACCAGCGCGGCATCGGCGTATCGAGTTCCTCGATCCCGTCCCACTCGTGGCCGACCGTACTCGTGCCGGTCGCCTCGTCGATGCGCTGTTTCAGGTCAGCCATGCTCGTCGTCCTTGAAGATCATGTTCGCGGCCTCTTCATTGCGGTCGCGCGCGCTCGGCCGGAACGGCCAGGCGATAAGGGTGAGGAACAGCAGCGCCATCGCGAGCAACCCCCAGCTATCGGCGAAATGGCGAAGCTCGTCGTAGCTCATGGCGCCGCCTCCGTTTCGCCGGCGCGTTCCTGCGGCGCCGCCCGTTCGACATCGACGAGCGTGCCGAGCATCTGGAGATAGGCGATCAGCGCATCCATCTCGGTCACGCGCGCCGGGTCGCCGTCGAAGTCGCGGACCTGCGCCTTGGGATAGCGTTTCTGCAGGTCGCCGGCGCCGGCGTCGGGATCGGCCTGCGCCCGGATGTCGTCGTTCGCCTTTGCGATGTCGGCCTTGGTATAGGGCACCCCGACGCGATAGAGCGCGGTCAGGTCGTTCGCCATGTCGCCGGTCTGGAGATCACGTTCGGCGAGAAACGCATAGGGCGGCATGATCGACTCAGGCACCACGCTGCGCGGGTCGATCAGATGCGCCTTGTGCCATTCGTCCGAATAGCGGCCGCCGACGCGCGCCAGGTCGGGCCCGGTGCGCTTCGACCCCCATTGGAACGGATGGTCGTACATGCTCTCGGCGGCGAGGCTGTAATGGCCGTAGCGTTCGACCTCGTCGCGGAACGGTCGGATCATCTGGCTGGGGCAGGTGTAGCAGCCTCGCGCATATAGATGTTGCGCCCGGCGAGCTCGAGCGGCGTGTAGGGCCGCATCCCCTCGACCTTCTCCACCGTGTTGTCGATCCAGAAGAGCGGCGCGATCTCGACGATGCCGCCGATCGTGACGGTGAGCAGCGCAAGCGCACCGAGCAACGTCACGTTGCGCTCGATCTTCTTGTGGCTGAAGCCCTTTTTGGCGGGTTTGGTGGCCATGGTCGGGGCTCCTTATTCGGCGGGGACGGGCGCGAGCGGACGGTCCGCCGCGGCGTTGTACGGGGTTTCGGTCATCGGCTTTTCGGTGCGGACCCTGCCGCCGAGCGTCGCCCAGACGTTGACGACCATGATCACGAAGCCGGCGAGATACATTGCCCCGCCCGCAGCGCGGATCAGATACATCGGGTGCATCGCGGCAACGCTTTCGGCAAAGCTGTAGACCAGGTAGCCGTCGGCCCCATATTCGCGCCACATCAGCCCCTGCATAATGCCCGCGACCCACATCGACGCGGCGTAGAAAACGATCCCGACGGTCGCGAGCCAGAAGTGCCAGTTGACCATACGGAGGCTGTAAAGGCGCTGACGGCCCCACAGGCGCGGCACCAGATAATAGACGCAGGCAAAGGTGATCATGCCGTTCCAGCCGAGCGCCCCGCTGTGCACATGACCGATCGTCCAGTCGGTGTAGTGCGACATGGAGTTGACCCATTTGATCGACATCATCGGGCCTTCGAAGGTGCTCATGCCGTAGAAGGCGAGCGCCATCACCATCATGCGGATGATCGGGTCGGTGCGGATCTTGTCCCACGCGCCATTGAGCGTCATCAGCCCGTTGATCATCCCGCCCCAGCTCGGCATCCACAGGATCACCGAAAAGACCATGCCCAGCGTCTGCGCCCAGTCGGGAAGCGCGGTGTAATGGAGGTGGGGCGGACCCGCCCAGATGTAGAGGAAGATCAGCGACCAGAAGTGGATGATCGACAGGCGATAGCTGTACACGGGCCGCTCGGCCTGCTTCGGCACGAAATAATACATCATCGCAAGGAAGCCGGCGGTCAGGAAGAACCCGACCGCATTATGCCCGTACCACCATTGCGTCAGCGCATCCTGGACCCCGGCGAAGGCGGCGTAGCTCTTCGAGCCGAAGATGCTCGCCGGCACCGACAGATTGTTGACGATGTGCAGCATCGCAATGGTGACGATGAAGCTCAGGTAGAACCAGTTCGCGACGTAGATATGCGGTTCGCGGCGCTTGAC
>JAEWIL010000073.1 GCA_023387085.1 Pseudomonadota bacterium
CACTGCCTCTACAATCCCGGCCAGCACCGACACGCGCTCCCCGAGCCAGGCCAGTTCCTCTTCGGTGATCCGGTAATGTTTCGAATAGCGCGCCTTCACATAAGCGTCCTTCAGCTTCTCAAAGCGAGCGCGGTCCGCCTTCGCTTCCTGCGGCCAAGCGTCATGCAGCCGTGGATCGACCCTTTCCGCCTGCGTACGCAGGAAGGCGAGATTATGGACGTGCGGCGTGTAGAAGGTGCAGACTAGCAGAACGCAGTGGTAAAGGCGCTCGGTGGACTGATGCAACAGGAATGCCGAGTCCTTTAGACGGCCTTCGTCTTGGCTAAACTTTGCAGTGCGGAGCATTCCAGTGGCGGCTGGCAACCATTCATCGAGATATTCCTCGGCCATTATGAGCGCCGCATGCGGCGTCTTCGGCTGCGGCTCGGGCAGATCATCGTCGACCGCCTGATACAGTGCGATCCCGTCGCGCGCGATGTCCATGAAGAAATAGCGCCCCTCGGCGAGCCCGCGGTTCACCTCGTCGGTGCTGTGGACGATGAAGTTGACCGGCGTGCGCACCGACTTGGTCATCGTCAGCTCGCGGATCAGCCGGTCGTCGAGCTTCGACCAATAATCGACGCGGTCGGTCAGCCGCTTGTCGTTGACGATGATGAGAAGGTCATAGTCGGACTGGTAGCCTTTGGCGGTGTGCGGCTCGTCGACCCAGCCGCCGCGCGCATAACTGCCGTAGAGAATGATCTTGGAAATTCGGCCCTTGCGCTTCCAGTCCTGCGTCGCGAGCGCCAGCGCGTCCTCGAACTCCTCGAAGATGATCTCAACGACGCGTTCGAGCTCACGTTGCTTCTGGGACGGGAGATGTTCGATATTGCTGCGCATTGCCGTCACCCTAACAAGCTGATGCGAGGGTTGCACCCGGATTGTCTCCAGTCCGGGTGCTTTCCTCGATGCGGACCGGCCGCAAGCTCAATCCATTGGATTCCAGAGGATGGCATAGCAATCGGGATTATCCTGCCCCGCGGCCCGGCCGAGGCGCGCTCCCCGTCGGGGTGCAATAGCTCCTGTACCCAGCGCCAGCTCCGAGAAAATGTGGCCACCAGGAGACGGTCCGCTTCACGGCCACGCTCGAAAAAAGCGGACGTTGCCGGAGACCGGGCCTCCTCTTCAGCTAAATAGATTTCACCGCAGATACGGGCGCCGACTTAACTTATTTCAAGCCAGCACCTTAGGCGATTTCGAGATCATTCCGCTTCGCACGCCGCTCGATAACGATAATCGAGATCGCGCTAGCCAAGGTTAGCAGCGATAGCGGCGCCAACGCGAGCGCATAGCTGTCCGTCGCATCATGTACCCAAGCATAGACGTTGACCATCAGGCCGCCACCGATGAGGTTAGCGGTCGCATTGATCGCAGCGATGCCGACTGCAGCACTGGCGGGGCTGAGCCAGCCCGACGCGAGACTCCAGAAGGGCCCCTTGAAGCAATAAGCGCCAACAAGGATGCAGGTCAGCATCAACACGACCAGCGCAAGCGACGGTGCGAACGCAGCAAGCGCCGTGCTGAGCGTGATGAGCAGCAATGGGATCGCAGTATGCCAGCGTCGCTCGCCCGTCCGGTCCGAGTGATAGCCCCAGAGGATCATTGCGATCGTCGCGACGCCATAGGGGATCGAGTTGACGAGGCCGGTGGTGAAATCGCTGAGGCCAAAGGATTTGAGAAACTGGGGCTGCCAGACGCCAAGCACCGATCCTGAAGCCGAGGCACCGGCACAGGCGAGCACCAGGCCCCAGAACTGAAGATTCTTGAAGACATGCCATTTGGGCTGGTCGGCCTGGCCGCCGGCGGGCCGCTTCGACGAGGCCATCTCGGCTTCGAGCCACGCCTTCTCCTCCCCCGACAGCCATTTCGCCTGCGCGGGCCGGTCGGTCAGCATCCAGAGGCACGCGATACCGAGAAAGGACGCCGGCAGTCCTTCAAGAATGAACAGCCAATGCCAACCGCGCATCCCCCATATTCCGTCCATCGCCAGCAGCGCGCCCGAGAGCGGTGAGGAAATGAAACTTGCAAGCGGGATCGCGACGGCGAACATCGCGAGGATGCGGCCACGATAGGCTGGCGGGAGCCAATAGGTGAGATAAAGGATAATACCAGGGAAAAAGCCGGCCTCGGCGGCTCCGAGTATGAAGCGCAGCACATAGAAAGATGTCGCCCCCTGCACAAAGGCCATGGCCGCCGAGATCAATCCCCAGGTGATCATGATCCGTGCGATCCAGCGCCGCGCCCCGAATTTCTCGAGCGCGAGATTGCTCGGCACTTCGACGAGAAAGTAGGAGACGAAGAAGAGGCTGGCGCCGAAAGCGAACTGCGACTTTGTCAGACCGATATCCTCGGTCATCTGCAGCGATGCCATGCCAACATTGGTCCGGTCGATCAGCGCGAACAGGTAACAGACGACGAGGAAGGGCAGCAGACGCCATTGCACCTTGCGCATGACGGTGCGTTCGATTTCGTTTGCGACCACGTTATTGTCCTTACAAATCGGCGGATGAATTAGTCCCGAAGGCCTTTGGTAATCGCACCGGATTCAACGGCATCGAGATAGGCCGAGGTGCAACGTTCCAAAATCTGGAGGTTCTTGCGCGACTGGTCCGCGCTCAGCACGAACGGATTGGGGCGGCTGGGCACGAGAATCTCGTCGATGATGCGGGGGATGGTCGCATCGCCCCAGCTATGCGTGTTGAGCGGCACGTCGACCTTCAGCTTCTCCGATTCCGCGGTGAACGTCGCAAGCGACTGGATCATCTCGCGGATCGAGGCGGCGTCCGGGCGCATACCCTTGCCGCCCCAGAAGGATGCCATATGGCGCTGCCCGTTTGCCTCGACGGGCGCGAAAACCGAAATCGTGCCCTTGGTGTGGCCCGGCGTCGGCAAAAGGACAATGTCCGTCTTTCCGAGCGTGAGCGTCATGGGCCCCTTCACCGCAACGTCGAGGGGCTTCATCGATTCCGGAAACGAAAGCCTGCCATCGCCGAACGGTGCATCGGCCCCCGCGACGATCTTCGCGCCCGTCGCGGCCTTCAGCAGCGGTGCGCCGGCGAAATGATCAAAATGCTCGTGGGTGACGATGATATATTTGAGGTCGCTCGGCGCGAAGCCCGCCTTCCCCATCCAGTCGAGGATGGCGCGCCCGTGCGCCTCGCTGCCTCCCGCATCGACGAGAACTAGGCCCTCGGGGGTGCGGATCGCATAGGCTGCGAGATTCAGATATCCGAGATAATAGACATTATCGAGAATCCTGGTGCCGAACAGGAAATCGGTCGTTTCCATCACGCTCGGTCGGAACGGCGCGGGTACCGGATCGACATAGTAGCAGTGATAGTTGCGCATCGCCCGAAGCAGCATGTCGTCTCCGGCGAGCCGGTCGGCGTCGGCGATCTTCGCGCGCGCCGTCTCGGGCAGCGGCGTTGCCGCTGGCTTCGTTTGGCCCGAAGCGCTCGCGACGAACGCAAGCGATAGAAAGGCTGCGGCCCCGACGGTCAGGCTTTTCCTCGTCATCGTCTCACTCTCCCATATCAGTCGCCGTCGACTGCGGCGCTTATCAATCATGCAGCCGAGGGTAGTTTCGGCGGTGCTGCGGGCTTGGCCGCGCTCACGACAAAAGCCGGATCGAGCTCCCGCCCGGCCAGGCAATCGAGCACTTGCGTCATCGCAAGCATGCCGACCCGTTCCCCGGCCTCGACCGTACTCGCGCCGATGTGCGGACTGAACACGACGTTCGGCAGGCTGCGCAGCTCGGCGTCGAGCTCAGGTGGCTCGAACGGGAAAGTATCGAGTCCTGCCCCGCCGATCGCACCGTCACGAAGCGCAATCGCGAGCGCACCAAGATCCACGAGCCCGCCCCGTGCCGTGTTGATGAGGATCGCCCCCTTCTTCATGGCGGCAAGCTGCGGGGCGCCGATCATGTTGCGCGTCGCCGGAGTCAGCGGGCAATTGAGGCTCACGATGTCGCTCCGCGCGAACAGATCTTCGGCATTCGCCGCCACTGCTTCGCCGAGATCGGAGGGTTCCATATCGATCGGATCATATTTGACGATTTTCATGCCGAACCCGCGGCCGATCCCGGCAAGGTGCCGCCCGATCGCCCCGAACCCGACGATGCCGAGGGTCTTGCCGTAAAGCTCGGTCCCGAGGAAATGCGGTTTGTCCCAATGGCCGTCTCGCATGCGCGCATCGAGATGAGCCACGCGGCGGGCGACGCCGAGCATCAGCGCAAAGGCCTGCTCGGCGACCGAGATCGCGTTGGCGCCCGCGGCGATCGTCACCGGGATGTTGCGCGACGCCGCAGCCGCAACATCGATCGTGTCGTAGCCGACGCCATGCTTCGCGATGATGCGAAGCCCGGGCGCAGCAGCCATCGCCGCGTCGGTCATCTCGCCGAGACGGACTATCACGCCGTCGGGCTTGTGCAACGCGATGAAATCGACGAGTTCGCCGCCGCGCATGTAGCGATCGCTCGTTACTACCTGCGCGCCCGACGATGCCGCCATATCCATTGCCGGAGCAGCCAGCGATTTGCCGAGAATGACGATCCGCGGCGATGAATTATTCGGGTCGCTCACTGACCATTCGCCTCCGAAAGGCCGGTGCATCCGAGCTTCGCCAAGGTCCGGTCGACCCAACTGCGGTCGTTCGTGCCCGCCAATATCGCCTCGAACTGCGCGGTCTCTGCCAAATGCTTGGCAAGGGCCGCTTCATATACCGAATTCACTGCATCGATCGGCACCGCAACCACCCCATCCTCGTCGCCGAGGATCAGATCGCCCGGCTCGATCACAAGGCTGCCCATCGCGATCGGCACATTCACCTCGCCCGGTCCGTCCTTGTAGGGTCCGCGATGCGTGACACCTGCCGCAAAAACCGGGAAATCGTCCTGCGAGATCGAACCGTGGTCCCGGATCGCTCCGTTGAGTACGAAGCCCGCGACGCCCTTCTTCTTGGCATAAGCGACCATGAGTTCGCCTATCAGCGCGTTCGTGAGGTCTCCGCCCGCATCGGCAACGATGACATCCCCTCCCACTGCCATGTCGAGGGCCTTGTGGATCATCAGATTGTCACCGGGCCGGGTTCGCACTGTAAGCGCCCGGCCGGCAAGAACGCCGGCCCGGTGCATCGGCCGCAGAGATGGACCTGCGGCGGGAATACGGTTCATGACGTCGCTCACATTGGCGACGGGTAGCGTGCGGAAGCGCTCGATGTCTGCATCGGTAACGCTTCTGGTTCGCTGGTGAACGCTAAGTCCGATCATGGATAATCCTTGTCTGGTCGTCGGCGAGGTCAGAATTTGAACCGGACACCGGCGCGAAAGAGGCGGCCGAAGCTGTCGTGGAGCGTCGTGTTGACTGCGACCGGAACGTTACCCGCCGACGGGTTGATCGGCGGATCGTTGCTCAGGATATTGCGGACGTTCAGGAACATCTCGACCTGCCCGTCACCGACGTCGGGCTTGAAGCTGATCTGGCCGTCGAGATAAGCCTGCGCCGGAATATGCTGGAGATCGATGGCGGTCGGCCCGCGGGTCACGTCGTAGCGACCGCCGCCGACATACCGCATCTGGAGGAAACCGCCGAAGCGCTCGGTGTCGTAATTGACCTGTGCGACGCCCTGCCAGCGCGGAAAATTGCTGAGACCGACTTCACCCGCGCGGTCGATCGGCGCCGCGCCCGGCGTCGTCTGTTCCTGCTTGCCGATATAGGCGGCGAGCGCGCGGAGGCTGAGCGTCCCCTGCCCGACGCTGGTGCGATAGCCGGCCTCGATGTCGACGCCATTGACCTTGGCCGATGCCAGGTTGATCGGGAAGGCGTTGAAGCGCACGATATTGTTCGATCCGTCGCGCACCACCACCGCGCAGGCTGCCGCCACGCCGTCGAAGCACTGATCGACGGCGGTTTGCGCCGCGATCGTGCCGATCGCGTCGTCGATCTTGATATCATAATAATCGACCGAGACGTTGAAGCCCGGCAGCCAGGACGGGCTGTAGATCGCGCCAAAGGTCAGCGTATCGGCAATTTCCGGCTTCAAATTCGGGTTGCCGGTGTTGAGCGTCGGGATACCGATCACGCGGATACCGCTATTCACCGGATCATCGACCGACGAGATGTTCTGGCGCCCGGCCTGGAACAGCTCCGAAAGGTTGGGCGCACGAATGTCGCGCGACCGTGTGCCACGGAAGCGAAGATCGTCGAACGGCTTGTAGCTAAGCCCGACCTTCCAGGTCTTTACCGAACCGCTGGTGCTGTAGTCGGTGATGCGGGCGGCGGCGTTGAGGTCGAGTTCGCGGACCAGCGGCACGTCGCGCAGTAGCGGCACCACGAGTTCGGCATAGGCCTCCTTCACATTGTAGCGCCCAGACCAGGGCGACGGGTTTCCAAAGAGAAAAGCGCCGGTCGGCGAGATCGCATCGGTCGTGACGTTGGCGCGCTCTTTGCGATACTCGCCGCCGACCGCGAAGCTGATCGGCCCTGCCCAGCCTTCGACGAGCGGCCCCGCGAGGTTGATGGCCGCGACCTCCTGCTCGATGACCGCATGCGACCAGCTCGTACCGCGCGTATAATCAAGCGCGGCTTCCGATGGCGCACCGACGCCGAAGACGTTGAACGGAACGCAACCATTGTTCGGATTGGTGAGGGTCGAGCGACAGACGATCTGGTTCGTCGCGGTATTCAAGACCGCATCGACCGCCTGCGTGAAGCGCGTCACATTCTCGCTGTTCAGCGTGGCATTGTCCTGAACGGTGCGGCCATATTGATAATAGGCGTCGAGCGTCAGTGAACCGAACTTCGCATCGAAGCCGAACACGCCGCGCATCGTTTCGCTGTCGACCTTGGTCTTCACCATTCCGCGCTCGGGTGAGAAGCGAAGCATCGTGAGTGAGGTGACGCCGCGCGCGATCATTTCGTCGCGGATGGCGGGCGAAAGATAGGCATTGTCGCGGCGGATCGTAATCGGGTTCGCCGTCTGGTGGCGGTTCCAGCTATTGTCGACGGTGGAGGTCGAGGCGCCGTACAGCCCTTCGGCATAGAGCGTGACATTGTCCGACACGTCAAAGCTGGCGCGGCCGAAGACGCTGCCCCGTTCGAGCGGGCGGTTGATTTCCTGGATCAGCTCGCTCGGAATGCCATCACCGCCGATCTGCTGCGTCGACGTCGTGCGCGTACCGAAATCATAAGGCGCCGCGACGCCGCCGGGCAGAAACTGGATACCGCGGAAAAAGGCGTTGTTCGCAGCTGTGCCGCCGACGCCCGTCGTAATCATCCCACCGAATGAACCGACGGTCAGAACATTCTGCTCCAGCGTCTGCGCCGGATTGCCACCCGGATTGGCAATGAAGCCATAGCCCTGGCTCGCCCATTTGCGGGCGCCGGTCTTGATGCCCTTGTTCTTGAAATACTCGCCGCTGACGAGGATATGGCCGCGGCCATCGGCGAAGGACAGGCCGCCCGACAATGTCGCGCGGAGTTCCTGGTTGTCGCCTTGCTCGGCGATGCCGGCATTGACCTCGCCCTTTACGCCCGTGAATTCCTTGTCGAGGATGAAGTTGACGACGCCCGCGACCGCATCCGAGCCATAAGCCGCCGATGCACCGCCGGTTACGACTTCGATGCGCTGCACGATGCCTGCGGGAAGTATGTTGAGATCGACGCTGCCGGTGAGGTTCGTGGATACCACGCGCCGGCCGTCGAGCAGCGTCAGCGTGCGCGTCGCACCAAGCGAGCGCAGGTTGAGGAAGCTCTGCCCGCCCATCGTGGTGCCCGAGTTGCGCTGCGGTCCCGACATATTGGTGAGCGCGGGAAGCTGGCGCAGCGATTCCGCCAGCGTCGAAGGCGAAGATTTGACGAGTTGGTCGTTGCCAAGCACGGTGACCGGCGTCGGCGCCGTGAAGCCTGCGCGCGGAACGCGCGATCCCGTCACCACGATGTCGTCAGCCGGGGCAGCCGATGCGTCATTGGCCTCGCCCGCTTCCACGGGATCGACCTCTTCTTCGGCTGTCGCGACGCCTTCGGCGGCGGGCACGGTCTGCGCGGCCGAAGGTATCGCCATAGCCACCGCCAGCAGCGAGGCGGTACCTGCCAGAGTCCGGTTGATCGCGACGAAGTTCATGTCTCTCTCCCTTTGTAGCAGTCGCCCGGTCTTGCGAGCCCGCCTTGAATCCTCCCGAACCTCCGCTTGTCGCGGCGACCTGCAGGCCGCCCCTTCGACAGTTTACGTGGCTCGATCGCCGATCTCGGTGTCGGCGTGCGAATCGCTCTATATAAAATAGAACGCCGTTGCAATAATCTTGAAGCCGATCAGAATTCGCTGAGGAAACGGCTAATTTCCGTTCGTTTGAGGAAAACACAGTGTTGCAATTTATCTTGGACCCTCTAGGCTTTCCGGAATCTTCTTGGGACGAATGCCTAAATTCAGATCACCGTTCCGATTTCCGAGCGATGCGGCCCGAAGAGGTCGAAGGGAGAGTTCATGACAGAGCACCGCGGCAAGATGGCATCACCGAACTCGATCCTTTCACGCCGCACGGTCCTGGCAGCGGGCGTGAGCGGGCTGGTCAGCGCCTGCGCCGCGGGGTCGCATGCATCGTCTCCATTTTCAGCGGGAACGGGACGGCCGCGCCTCGGCGTTCCACAGAATGCCTGCGACAGCCACATCCATATTTTGGAGCCCCGCTTTCCAGCGACGCCCGGCTGGAAGGGCGAGCCGGTGAACGACGCATCGGTGACAGCCTATCGCAGATTTCGGGCGCGCATCGGGACCGAACGCGTCGTCGTTGTCACGCCGTCGACCTACGGCATTGACAATGGCGCAACCCTCGACGCGCTCGATCAGTTCGGAAACTCGGCGCGCGGCGTCATCGTGATTGATAGCGTCGCCCCTCCCGCAGATCTTGGATCGATGTCGAAGCGCGGAGTTCGCGGCATTCGCGTCAACTTCGTGTCGCCGCAACCTTGGGGTCCCACCGATGTGGACAGGCTGGTCGCGACCTCGCGGATCGCGGCGGACCTCGGCTGGCATATCCAGATTTACGCAAAGGCCGGGCAGATCGCGGCCATGGCAGGGACAATCGCCGATCTGCCGACACCGGTGGTAATCGATCACCTCGGTTCGGTAGACCCGGTTACCGGTCCGGGCGGCGATAGTCACACCGCGATCAAGCGCCTGCTCGCCAATGGCCGAACCTGGATGAAGCTGTCAGGAGCCTATATCTCGAGCAGGTCCGGCGCGCCCGCTTACGCCGATCTTCAGACTGTCGCGCGAAGCTATGTCGAGGCAGCGCCGGAGCGGATGGTCTGGGGCAGCGACTGGCCGCATCGCGGGCAGTCGGGAAAACTTCCCGATGACGCCGCGCTGCTCGACCTGTTGCTCGACTGGGCGCCGGACGCCGCACAGCGGCGCCGCATTCTCGTGGACAATCCGGAGGCGCTCTACGCCTTCGACTGATCCCCGTTTGCCGTTGCGACAAGATCGAGATTGCCACCGAGCGCGCGGCTGAGCTGCGCGGCCGCCGACAGAACCTTTTCCTGGATCCGCGATGCCGCTTCCCATGTGAGTCGCGAGATAGGACCCGTAATCGTCAGCGCGCCAACGAGACGCTGGTCCTGACCGAGCACCGGCACCGAAAGCGAAGCGGTGTGCGGCGTCGTTGCCCCGGCGGTGTACAGCGGAAGCGAGGGCACAGAGGGCTGCTCGTCAGGCCAGCGCTGGAAAAGCTTCAATATCTGCGCCGACGAGGCATTGTCCATCGGCCGGAACGACCCCGGGGCGATATCGAGGCGCAGCGCGAGCGGCGAATTGACCCGAAACTGGCAGAAGCGCTGGCCGTTCTGTTCGGTGTAGAAGGCAGCGGTTTCCTGGGTTTCCTCAGCCAGATCACGCAACACCGGCATGATGATCTTGTCGAGACCCATCGAGGCGCTGTAGATGCTATGCAGCCGGACAATCTCGCTGCCCAGCTGGTAGCTGTCGTCGACCCGGAGGATCAGCCCGGCCTCCTCTATCGAAGTGATCAACCGAAGGATCGTGCTTTTAACCAGGCCAGTGCGGCGGGCGATCTCTGCCAGCGAAAGCCGGTCGTCGCCTTGACGGAAACAGGTCAACACACTGAGGGCGCGGCTTGCCGATGCAACGCCCTCCACTGCAGCCGCCTGCCGCTTCTCTTCGATCACATGCCGCCCTTTTTCGATACGCCGTTCCAAAAGCCTATAGGCTATGCGGGAGATGCTTTGGAAGACCCCACTTGCGCGGCCAGCGCTGGTTGATTCCGAATTGGCCGCTATCTGTTCTGGCACGAGACCAGCCGGCACGAGGTTCGCGGCCCGAGCGACGACGCCATACAGCACCGCCCTGTCGTGCATGTTGCATTATATCCGCACGCTCTCACGCCTGCTCCCTTGCTCCTTCCGCCGAGAGGTACGTCATGTCCATTTATTTGGGCAACATGTCACAATCCCGGCTGGCCGCTCGTCAGGCACGATGAAGCCGCTATCGGCATGCAGAAGGAAGGAAGATCATATGAAGCGCTTGAACTGGTCTGAGGTAGCTCCCGCTGGAGCCAAGGCACTTTATGGCGTGCACAACTACGTCACGAACAGCACGGCCCTCCCGCCGGAACTTATCCACCTCGTCTTCCTCCGGGTCTCGCAGATCAACGGATGCGCTCACTGCATCGACCTGCACACCCGCGATCTTCTCAAGACCATGCCGATCGACAAGGTTGCCCTGCTTCCGGTGTGGGACGAGGTGCCCCATTTGTTCCCCGACCAGTATCGCGCAGCACTCGCATGGGCCGAGGAAGTCACGCGCGTCAGCGAGACACATGCTTCAGACGAGGCCTACGCTGCCGCGGCTGAAGCCTTCGAGCCGAAAGATCTCGTGGACCTGACAATCGCGATTGCGGCAATGAACGCCTTCAACAGGCTGGGTGCGCCGTTCCGGCTTCCGGTCGCGGCCAAGCCCTGAGGTTCAGACGCTGCGCCCCTTTGCGTTGCGGCACGATATCAGGTCGGGCAGTGACGCCACTCGCGCCCAGCGACCCGAGGGGGCGCTGCCTTTCAGGAGACACGGCTCGCCATCTTACGCCCGTCCGGCTCAGATCGGGCGGGCGTCCTTCTTCTGCGCAGATCAACGCGCTGTTACTGGCCGTTTGTTTTGATGGATCGCGCGCCCGAAGGTAGACCGAGCGGTCGCTGCCCAAGCCCAGGTGCGTTTGCGCAGAGCGCGGCCTTTCAGGCCCCGACCATGCCGTTGCGGCACTGCATGCAACTTGTTACGAACGACGGATGAAGTCCGCGCACTGTACCATCTGACCGATTCCCGCGCTTGACGCGCGAGGAATATCGACGGTGCACCAGATCTGGTGGCACCGGCAGATGCCGCACGGCGTCAAGGCAGCCAGCGCGCCGCGTTGGCCTCTTACGGACTCATTTCATGACCAACTATTTCGAAAGCCCTTTCAAGGGCATCACGCTCGACAAGCAAATTACCCATCCGAACATTCGGGTGGGAAGGTTCAGTTATTACTCGGGCTATTACCACGGCCATAGCTTTGATGACTGCGCCCGCTTCATCCTTCCGGACGAGAGCGCGGACAAGCTGATCGTCGGCAGCTTCTGCTCTATCGGCTCAGGCGCCGCCTTCATCATGGCGGGCAATCAAGGACATCGCCGCGACTGGATCAGCACCTTTCCCTTCTTCTGGATGCCCGAGGTGGCGGCCTTCGAAGGCGCACTCAATGGCTATCGTGGGGCGGGCGACACGGTCATCGGCAACGACGTCTGGATCGGCTCGGAAGCGATAGTCATGCCCGGCATCACGATTGGCGATGGTGCGGTTGTCGGAACCCGGGCGGTCGTAACCCGCGACGTCGCCCCATACGCTATCGTGGGCGGCAACCCCGCCAGTGTGATCAGGCAACGCTTTGAGGATGACGTAATCGAGTTCCTCCTTGATCTGCGTTGGTGGGATTGGCCCGATGGGCAGTTGCGCGAAGCCATGCCCATTCTTTGCAGCGGAGATATCGAACGCCTCCGCGAGTTCCGCGCAACATAGACGACTGATCGTGCGGGTTCGATGGGCTGCTGCCAAGGCTGCGGCCCATCGACGAGGCTTGGCCGATAGCGGTCAGTCTGCTTCAAAGTGAAGATCGAAGAAAGCGGAGGGTTGGTAAAGCCGCAGCTTTCTCTACAGATTGAAATCGGCGTACTGATACTCAATTAGCCCATCTACTCTTCATCGAAACAGGCCAGCCAAATGAGGATCACAACCCGAACGAAACGCGATTTGACTCAAGAGGAGACAAGGGCGCTGAGCCATTACGGCGCTGACAGCACGTTTTTGCATTCAGTCGCTCAAGGTCGCGAGCGAGATTTGGAGCGAGATCCGCTGTGGAACGAGTTTTGGCCGGAATGTGGTGCCATAATTCAAGCTTTAGATAGCGCCATCTCCGTGTCCGAGTTACAGCAAGATGCGGTGCTATATTCCGCCCATGGAAATGGCTTTGCCGTCCGGGGATCGATCCTGTGTCCACCTGCCGCATACCTCGGGACGATATACAAATATCCCGGTTATATCTCTACAACTTCTGAGGCGGAATTCAGGGATCGCTTTCTTCAGCCAAGAAGAACCAGCAATTCTCGCCCGGCCATCCTCGAGTTTCATTTGCCCGCAGGGTTCCCGGCAATCGATATGCACCTTGGAGGCCATGCGGGGGAGTTCGAGTATCTCCTCGGTCGAGATACGCCGTACCGCATTACTAAGGCCGACATCCAAGACGGCGACGTTTTGAACCTAGTCCTCGTGCCTTAGGGGATATCGTGGGAGCCGTGCATGGCCGGTAGGCGAATGTCAGATTCGGAGACGAGCCGTGGGGTTAGCTGCCGTTTACGCAAAGTCGACTCGCGACCGGCTCACGCCGTCCACCTACCGTGTTTTGAACGGCTGGTCTCGCCAACACCAGTCATTCACCCAGCGCGGAGCCGTCAGGTAGAAATGCAAAGGGCGGCGGACCTGGCCTAAGACTCCGCGAAAGCCGCGATCGGCGTCAGAGCCCCGCTGGGCATGCACGGGTCAGCAGCTATTCGAAACTCTGCTCGCCTTCCCGATCGCGCTTGCTCTCATGTTCGATCCAGCGTTCGAGTTCGGGCAGCATGTCGGTAACCCATTGCCGAACCTCGCCTCCAACATTGTCACCTACCGTTATGATAGCTGCGCGACGCCGAACCAGGATATCGGCGAGCGAGCCACTCCAACTGCGCGGATGCAGCCGCGACCAAATATCACCGAGAAACGCCCGCTGGTCTGGCGCGTGGCCCAGTATTTCCAGGAAAAGCGTGGAGACACCGTTCTCCTCTTCGCCCTGTTGCCGCTTGAACATGGGGATGCTTTTGCCAAGCAGCGGATAGCGCCGATCCGGATCGATGTTCGCCCACGGAACAAGGGTCTCGGCGCCGACATCTTCCACCGGCGTGCCAGACCCGAAGTCCCCCTCAAACAGCCCCCGATTTCTCGGCCTGAGTTCGGGGAGCAGGAATTCGTCGAGTGCGATCAGGGGATGGGTCTCGAAGAGCGCCTTCAGGACATAACCATGATCGTAGGACGAGAGATAGACGGTCTCCAGCCCGGCCCGGACTCGCGCGCAGATCTCGCGCAGCGTCGCCGCGCCATCGGGTCCGGCGCAGCAGACCCGAATGACGGTATGCAGCCCAAAATCGCGCAGCGACTGCTTCTTCCCGAAGTCGGCGCAAAGGAGTAACTCACGGCCGACGGCAATCAAGGATGGAGCGCGTTGTCGGCCCTCCTCCCGATCGCGGTAGAAGTGCATGTGAAGGATATCGAGCGCGATCTCCACGCCGTCGGGGAGACTGGCGATGTCGGTGAGCAGCGGGCCAAGGGCGTCGGGTGGAGACTCCCCGACGCTGCCATTGGCGATGCTGTGAAAAGTCCGCGCCGACAGGACGCCACGTTCAATTGCACGCCGAAGCCGCGCAATGCCGTGGGTATCGATAGCAACACGCGCCTGAAGATAGGGCAGGCTCGCGGCGAGATGGGAATTGCCGATCACATCCTCCAGCGCGGCGTCGGCGAACGCCGAATCCTTGGCGTGCGCGCCATGGATGAACCCGCCCAGCACCGTCGCATTCCGGCTGTTCGCATCGGCGGCGGAAAAGAGGCCCAGCAGTTCCTGCCACATCGCATCAAGATCGGCGGCGCCATCCGACAGGCCGATGCCGCACTCGTAGGCACGCTGCGGATGCTGTTCGACGAGCAGTTCGGCGATGAAGGCAGCGCGCGTCTCCGGGTCGTGGGCGAGCGCGGTTCCGATCTCCTTCGCGAGCTGGGACGCGCGCTCATACGGCTTCATGACATCGCCGTCGTCGGCATCACCGTCAGCGACATCCCAACCGAAACTGCTGCGCCCCAATACGACCGCACGGGCCTGATGGAGAAGATCGGTGGGTTTCAGGCGGTCGATGAGCGCGGTGAGACGCGCGCGCACCTCATCAGGCATAGCGTCGCCCTCGAAACGCAGCGCTGTGCGGAAGCCGATCCACCCCTCGATCCAGGGCCGCTCGGAAGAGAAGTGGGTCGCTGCCCGTTCGAGCGCATCGTGACAGGCACCGAAATGCCACAGCTCCCTTACGCTATGGGCAAGGTAGTCCCGGGCGTTTCCGATCACTGGCGAAAGCTCGACCGCCAAGTCGACCGCGCCGGTGTACCAGGCCCAGATGTCGCCATAGGTTGGCGGGTGCCAGCCATAGTCGCGTGACCGGGCGCCGAAGTCGAAGTCGCTGGATGAACTGAAATGGTGTGCCAGCACCGCATCAAGGGCGACGCCGGCGCAGCGCACCAAAGCCGGATCACCGGATTGCGCGAACCGGCGCACGAGCGATCGCCGCTGATCTGGCAATGCCTTGGTGCCGGACAGGTGCAGGTGAAACAGCTCGGCGAACATGTCTGATGCCGAGTTTTTGTTGTGATTAGGCGGTTCGGCGGAAAGGAACCGGGCAAGCAATGTCGCAGCGCGGTCAAATAGTGGTGGATCGTAAGCGAGAAGCTTGATCAACCGTATCCACTGCCATCGGTCGCTCGACTGCGGATCGAGTATCTCGCCGCCATTTGGGCCGGCAATATCTCGCTCGATCCTCGCAAGCACGGCATCGGGCGCGACCGGGGCGATGTTGGCGATGATCTGAAGGCCGTCTTCTCCCAATGCCGCAAGATCGCCGAGTGGCCCGTCGGCATGGAGCCAGCCCTCGACTGCGGCCCGCGCCTCGGCGCTGTCGTGCAGATAGCCGAGGCGGCGCGAAAGGGACTTCTGCATCCGCGTTGTAAGCGACGCGCAGAAGCGATCAAAATCGGCCGGCGGCATGCGTTCAAGGGCGAACCCGGCGAGCGGGTTGGCGATCGCATGCGGCAGGATAGCGCGCCACCGTCCCCGCAGCTGCGCGATCCCCCGCTGTCGAAGCGTGTTCAGCGCCGCATATATCGTCGCCACGGGAACACCGCGAATAGCGGCGACCCGCGCAAGTTCACCGCCTTCCAAAGTGTCCTCGCCATCGATCGAATAGAGCAAGGCAAGGTCTTCGGCAGCGGAAAGCAGATCCCGGTCAGGCTCATTGCGCTGATGAAAAATCCGCTCGAAGAGGTCGCGGCTCTTGAGCTTTCCCAGGGTTTCGCCTTTTCCGAGCGTGTCGGCGAGCGCGCGCGCCACGCGGAAGTTGCCGTCGCTGAACTCCGATATGGTTCGCCGGTCGACCTGCGTCACATTGGGGAAGGTCTTTTCCAGCCACAGCTCAACCATTTCGGGCGATGCTGATTGCAGGCGAAAGACCTCGGTACGCTCGGGCTCGTCGTCGCGAACATCATATTCGACAGTTAAGAGACTGACTGGGCTCCCCGCTTCCGAACAGATGCGAGCCAGTTCGCTGTGCGTCGCCGGGTTGCAGTTGTCGACGATCAGGATCGCGCGTTGCCGTGCGACCACCAGCTGGCGCGCCATGTCCCGTGCGGTCGGGTCAGTCTCCGCCGAATAGTCAGTATAGACGGCGAGCCCCGGATCGAGCGGCACCTCGCCCACACCATCCTCGAATAGTGCCTGCACTAGACGAGTCTTTCCGAGACCGGACAAGCCGATCAACCGGATACATTGGCGAGCTTTGGTCAGAGAGACGCGAAGCCGGGCGATACCCTCGCCAATGGTGAGTTGCTCGCGGTCGCTCGTTCGCTCATCGGTTAGGCAGGCCTTGTCGTTGAAGAGATAGGGCGACTCCTCGCTCACGCCGACGCCGCACCAATCGCCGATGCTGCTCCAGCCCGACATATTGATGCCGAGCCGTGTGCGGACCCAGGCGGCAATTCCGGGATAGTGATTGACCCATGTCGCCAGCCGGTCCCGATCGTAGAAGTCGCTATGCTACTGCCCGGCCTCAGGCAGATCGTCGAGCTGACCCCGGACCGCATCGCGACGATCGCTCAGCGGCTTGTCTGCGACCGATCCTTGCGCGCTGACGATGATGTAGGCGCCCGATCGAGCGGCGAGTTCGGCGATGACCGGCCGTAGTACGCCGCCAGGACGCATCTCATCGCGGATTGCGCTCGCCGGCATGTCGGGCTTTTTCACCTGAAACCCTGTGTGCTGGCGCGGCACGAAATCCGGCATCGGCAGTGCGGACGGGCACTCGACCCGAACATCAAGCCCGCCATCGGCCGCATCCTGATTCCCGCCAGCGGTTACCGACGAACTTGGGCAACCCTGCGCCCGCAATTCTGCCAAGGCGAGACGTGCAACGAGTGTCCGCAGATCGGCGTCATTGAGGTCTGCGACTTGTGAGCCAGTAATTTCGAACATCGTTCCCCCCTTTCATCGAATATAGGAGAGCATGCGGGAGAACAAAGAGCGGTCAAGCCGTGCCATCCTGACTTGTCTAGTCGTTGGTCCAGGGGCAGGCAATCAACGTTGCCGCGCGCGTGCCCGACATGAGTTAAAGGCGATGGAGATTCGTCAATTCCGACAATTCGCGATATGCACCACGAGCGGGTCTGCCAAACCCGCCGCGGCATCGGCACCCCCCGGTTTCGACCGTTAGATCGACGGTCTCGACCACGAACGCCCCCTTGGCACAAACCATGATGCGATGCGCCTTCTGCCACGCCCAGGCATCCGGCTTGATGAAGGCCATGCGTTCGGGAAGCGCCCAATCGATGCGGGTCGCCATGGCCAAGTCCCGATCATCAAACGCGTAGCTACATACGTGGCGATCACCTATATAAACGCCATGCCGATTGCCACCGATGGTTCCGTTCATAACCACGAAGGGCGCTTGCTTTACTGCAGCGCCGATCGCTTTGTCGCGCATGTCGGCGAGGGCGACCATTGCTTCATCTGCGACCGCACCGAGCGGGAGATCGCATTCAACGGCGAGCATGTGCTGCCAAACTGGCTACTTCATCAGTTCGGCCTGCACGGGCAATCGGTGACTCTGCCCAATCGCGTGCTGCACGGCTACAGCACCTATCGGATTCCCTGCTGTATCGACTGCAACACAAGGCTGAGCCAGCATTTCGAGACGCCCATAAGCGATGCGTTCGCGAGCGGGTTCGCAGGCATCCAAGCGCTGGTCGAGCGCGAAGGTCCCCAGCGCTTGTTCCACTGGATGGCGCTGATCTTCCTAAAGATGCACCTCAAGGATCGGCGGCTCTACAAGCATCTCGACCGCCGCGAAGGCGATTCGCGGATTTCCGAGACCTATGACTGGGCGGCGTTCCACCATATCCACTGCATAGTACGCGCCCATTATAGCGGCGCCGCGATCGGCGATTATGTGCTGGGATCGGTGCTGATGATCCAGGTCGATCCCGACGCCGGCGACGAGCCGTTCGACCTGGCCTCAGTTACTGACGGGTTCACGCTCTACCTTCGAGCGGGTGATGTCGCGCTCTACGCGGTTTTTAACGATGCCCAAGCCTGTGTCGGTGCGGTTGAGCCGGTGCTGGACGGCATCACGGGCATGCTGAACCCATTGCAGGCCCGCGAGCTTGCCGCCGAGCTAGCCGCAGCCAACATGCATCTCGGCAACCGCCCGACCTTTCAAACCCTGATGTCCGACGAGGACGGCGCGGATTTGCAGATCGCCGCGCGCGTCCCCGTCGAGGGGCCTGTCTTCGCTGACAAGGATCATGACTTGGTGGGGTTCGTGAAGCACTTCCTGCTCCAGCACGCGACCGGAAATGTCGAAGGGGACTCGCGCGAGGAAAGGCGAAACC
>JAEWIL010000103.1 GCA_023387085.1 Pseudomonadota bacterium
CTGCGCAGGCCATTGCTTATGCAGTTCGGCGGCGAACGCCGCCGGTGTCTCATATCCAAGGGCCGAGTGCGGCCGCGACTGGTTGTAATCGTCGGCCCATGCCGCGATCACCGTGCGGGCATGAGCGAGGTCAAGGAACAACGTCTCGTTCAGAAGTTCATCGCGCATCCGGCCATTGAAGCTCTCGACATAGCCGTTCTGCATTGGCTTGCCGGGTGCGATATAATGCCACTCGACCCCGACCTCGCCGCACCATGCAAGCACAGCGTTCGACGTCAGCTCGGTCCCATTGTCGCTGACGATCATCCCCGGTCTGCCGCGCTCCTCGATCAGATCGCTGACCTCGCGCACGACCCGGCGCCCGGAGATCGACGTATCCGGCACCGCGCGCAGGCACTCCCGCGTCACGTCGTCGACGATGTTGAGCACCCGGAACCGCCGGCCTGACGCCATCTGATCATGCACAAAGTCAAGGCTCCAGCGCTGGTTCGGCAGCGCAAGCACAGGAGCGGGAGCCCGCGCACCGATCGCCCGGCGCCGGTTACGTCGTCGTCGGACCATCAACCCTTCTTCCCGATACAGGCGCTGGGTCTTCTTCCTGTTGATCAACACGCCCTCCCGGCGCAGCAGGATATGCAGGCGTCGATAACCGAACCGACGACGCTGCTGCGCCAGCTCGCGCAGCTTCTCCCGAACCTCGGCATCGTCACCCCGCTGCGACCGGTAGCGCATGCTCTTCCGATCGGCGCCTGTGACACGGCACGCCCGCCGCTCGCTCATCCCATGGCAAGCCTGGAGATGGGCGACCGCTTCCCGCTGAACGGCGGGCGTCACCATTTTCTTGTGAGAAGATCCTTCAACGCCGCATTGTCGAGCATCGAGTCCGCAAGCAGCCGCTTCAGCTTCGCGTTCTCATCCTCGAGCGAGCGTAGCCGCTTCGCCTCCGACACCTCCAGGCCGCCATACTTGGCCTTCCAGTTGTAAATCGTCGCTTCCGACACCCCGTGCCGCCGCGCCAGCTCGCCGGTCTTCGCGCCTGCCTCCGCTTCCTTCAGCACACCAATGATCTGCTCTTCCGAAAACCTCAAACGCTTCATCTGTCCGTCCTTCCTTCAAGGCCGGACTCTAATCACTGTTGGAGGAAAATCAGGGGGTCACGTCACTCCGGAAGCTGATTAGCTGCAAATCGTGCGCTTGTTCGAAACGGAGCAACTCACCGATAACGGAAATCATGCCGAAATGGACGGCCTGTGATCTTTCCAGGGGCGTTCCGTCTCGAGTTGGGAAGCAAGGCGGATCAACTGATCCTCTCGGCCGCGATTGGCAATGAACTGGGTGCCGAGCGGCATACCATTCGCGGCCGTTTCGACCGGAAGCGATATTGCAGGCAGACCCGATACGCTGATCGGAGCCGAAAACACCATATGGTCGAACAGGCGGGCGAAGTAGGCGTCGACATCCTCCCACGCCTGCGAAGGATCTCCGATCGCGGGAGCCGTGACCGGTGTCGAAGGCGTGATCACGAGATCATAGCGGCTGACGGCGACGCAGATATCACGGCCGATCTGCCGCAGCGTTTCGACATCACGGGCGTGGTCGATACCCGACACATTCCCGGCCAGCCCTCGGATCGCCCAGACAACCGGCTGGAGGTCGTCGGCTTCCGCCTTACGCCCGAGCATATCCTCCGCGGTGTCGAGCCCCAGTGCCGTCAGCACGCCGATGACCCGAATGAAGGTCGAGCAAAAGCGATCATAATCGACCGGAATTTCGACCGGCTCCACATGATGGCCAAGTTTTTCGCACCACCGCGAGGTCGCTTCGGCGGTCCGCGCCGCATCAGCGCTTGCCGGTGCGCCGGGCGAGCGGGTCATGACCCCGATGCGCAGGCGCCCCGGATCCGCGCCTACCTCTTCGAGCAAGGGACGGGACAGCGGCGCGATTTCATAAGGATCGCCTGGCGTCGATCCCCACATCGCATCCGAATAGGCTGCGGTATCGCGGACCGAGATCGAAAGGCAGCCATCGGTCCCGCAGCCGTACCAGACGTCCGCAGCTTCGGGATAATAGGTGTTCCTGCCGCGCGAAGGCTTCAGGCCGACCAATCCGCAATAGCTCGACGGTACGCGGATCGAGCCGCCGCCGTCGCCCCCATGCGCGATCGGCACCACGCGTGCCGCGACGGCAGACGCCGCGCCCCCGCTCGAGCCCCCGGGCGTGCGCGTCGGGTCCCAGGGATTGCGCGTGTCGCCGAACAGGGCATTGCCCGACTGGAGGTTGATCCCGAATTCCGGGACATTGGTGGAACCAAGATAGACGAGCCCCAGCGTCTTCAGTCGCTGGATCATCAGGCTGTCCTGCGCGGGCACATAATCCCGAAAGAAGCGCGAACCCGAGGTTTGCGGCACGCCCGCGTGACCGAGGATCAGATCCTTGAGAAGCCATGGCACGCCCGCGAAGGCGCCTTCGCGCGGAGCATCCGCCGCCATGGCGCGCGCGCGATCATAGCCTTTATAAGTCATGAAATTGAGCGTCGGGTTGAGGCGCTCGATCCGCCCGATGATGACCTCGACAAGTTCCGCCGCGCTGATCTGGCCCGACCTGATCAGGCTCGCCAGGCCGAGGCCGTCATATTCGATGAGTTGATCCGTCATGATTCAGTTCCGTCCGTCGAAGATTAGAATTTGATCGAATAGCGCGCGCCGACGCGGCGCGGCGGCACGACCGATGCAAAGAGGCGGCTGCCATCGGGCAGGAAATAGAATGTGTTGAAAAGGCGCGTCTCGGCATAGGTATCGAACAGGTTCGCGGCAAAGAGCTGGAATTTCCAGGTCGGCCGCTCGAACGAAAGGCTCGCATCCACCATCTCATAGCCCGGCACGGTAAGCGAGGGGTCGAAGGCGACGCCATAGCCTTGCGTCTGCGAACCGACATGACGGCCATCGAGGTTGAAAACGAGTTCCGATCCCGAAGAGCCCACGCCCGTCCGATATTCGATCCCCGCACTCGCGGTCCATTTCGGTACGAAGCGCAGGCGCTCGCCCCGGTGCTGGACACCCGATCCATCGACATAATCGTCGAATTTTGCGTCCGTGTAGCCAACCGCGGCGGTGAGGCTCAATCCTTGCGCCGGCCTGACTTCAGCGTTGAGTTCGAAACCCTGCGAATGGGATTTGCCCGCATTGGCGGTCGTGGCGATCGCGATCGCGCCGTCGGTGATGATCGAGGTAAGCTGCTGGTCGGTCAGGTCGATATAAAAGAGCGAACCCGACAATCGCACGCGGCCGTCGGCGAGCCGCCCCTTGAACCCGGCCTCATAGCTGAGCGCCTTTTCGCTCTTGTAGGGAATGAAGCTGTCGCCGCTCGCGGGCGTGAGCGGCAATCCGCCCGAACGGGCGCCCTGCGCGATCGTGGCATAGACGATCCCGAAACCGTCGATCGAATATTTGATCGATCCCGACGCGGTGAAATTGCCGAAACTCGCGTTGTTCTTTCCGGACCCGCCGATCGGAATCTCATAGGGATGGATAACGGCATAGGCATCGTAGGTGCCTTTCACCTTTTCGTGCCCGTAACGCGCGCCAAGGGTGATTTCGAGACGGACGGTCGGCGAATAGGATGCCTGACCAAAGGCGGCCAACCCTTCCTTCGTCAAATCGACGTCCTGATGGTCGATCGTCAGACCGGTCGTGGGAATGCCGATGCCCATGTCGTCGAAATCCCGAAGATCGTAGCTGCGGCGCGACTGGACCTTGTCGCGGAACGCATAGAAGCCCGTCATCCACTGCAACGGCGCCGAGCCGTCGGACGATTCGACGCGCAACTCGGTGGAGTAGAATTCCTGCGCGTTCCGGTAATCGTGGCGATTCGGTCCGCGATCGCCGCCGCCGTCGAAATCAAACGGCAGCTTGCTGTCGAGCTTGCGATAGCCGTTGAGCGAAACGATATCGACAGCCTCGCCGTGCCAGGTAAAGCTCGCTGTCAGGCCGCGATTCCGATTGACGCCTTCGATCTGATAGTCGCTGTTCACGCGATAGCAGTGACACCCGCTCGGTACGCCCGGAAGGCCCGTTTGCCCCCGCCATTCCTGCATGTCCGCGGTCAGATAGGCCTCGAACCGGTCGCTGGGCTTCAGCACCATTGATACGCGCCCCTGATAGCTTCTCGCCCGGTCGGCGCTGATCGTGCCGTCCTGACCGGACAGCGCGGGGATGACCGCATTCTTGAGATAGCCGTCGGTCGTCGAAACGTCGAAGGATGCGCCCGCATAGACGCCCTCCGCCAAGCCGCCGCTTACGCTGGCCTGGCTGCGGAAGGAAAAGAGGCTGTCCGCTTCGGCGAACAGGCGCACCTGGGTGTCGGGGCCGGGGCGACGAAAGTTGACCGCGATAGCGCCTGCCTCGGTATTGCGCCCGAACAGCGCACCCTGCGGCCCCTTGAGCACCTCGACGCGCTCGACATCGAGATAGCGGGTGTCGAACCCCAAACGGGGCTGATAAATGCCGTCGACGAACACCGGGGCGGCCGGATCGCCGCCCCCCGCGTTGGCGCCGACACCACGAATGACCAATGACAGGAAATCCCGTCCCGGGCTGTTGATGTCGGACGAAGTCGAGAGGCCGGGCAAGCGGCCAATCAGGTCGGAGGTGTTAGTTATACCCTTCGTCTCGATGGCGGCGGGCGTGACCACGTCGATCGAAGCGGGGACGGAGGTCAGCGTTTCCTCGCGCTTGCGCGCGGTCACGACGATTCCGTCGCTATCGTCGGCAGGATTTGCTTCCTGTGCGTGCGCAATGGTGCTCATTGAACATCCCATGGGCCCTATCAGCAGGCCACACGCGATGAACGACACGGGTTGGCGTATCCGACGCATTTGCATCTCCCAATTGCTCCGATTCTCGCCCCTTCGGGCTCCCTCGACCCAAATCATGTGGGCACGCGCCCGGTATGTCAAATATATTTCATAGTTGACTATATTGTGAATTATGTAATGAATATATCAAAGCGATGGACAGCATGACAATCAAAGACAAGCTCATTCAGGGGGCGAATTCGCTGACGAAGGCGGACAAGCTCATCGTTCAGGAGTTGCTCGCCAATTATCCGACCAGCGGGCTCTCTACGGTGTCGGATCTTGCCGCACGTTCGGGCGTCAGCGATCCCAGCATCGTCCGGTTCGTGCGGCGGCTTGGCTTCGGCAGCTACCCCGCGTTCCAGAAGGCATTGATCGCCGAGGTCGACGAGCGCATGAATTCGCCGCTCTCGATGTTCGACAAGGTGAACCGCTCGGTCTCGACCGATCGATTTGGCCAGTATCTCGAAGGATGCGCGGATCTCTTTCGCCGTGCGGGCGAATTGAATCCCGCGAGCGAATATGAGCGTATCGTCGAAGCACTGGCGGACAGCGATTATCGGGTGAGCGTGCTGGGCGGGCGATATAGCCGCTATCTCGCGGGGTATCTGAACCAGCACCTCAGCGTGTTGCGCGCGAACACCCGGACGATCGATCCGATCGGCAAGGAAGAGGCGCACATATTGGAAGGTTTCGGCCGCCGCGACCTTCTCGTCGTGTTCGATTATCGGCGATATCAGGCCGATGTGATCCGCACCGCCGAGCTTGTTCGCAAGCGTGGCGCGCGCATCTGCCTGTTTACCGACCCCTGGCGATCTCCCATTGCCCGCATGGCCGATGCCACCTTGCTGGCACCGGTGGAATCGCTGTCGCCGTTCGACAGCACGCTCGTCGGCATGGCGCAGCTCGAGGCGGTGATCGCAGGATTGACGGCAACGCTGGGCGCAGCGGCCGAAACGCGAATGGCGGCGCTCGAAAGGCTGGCGGCCGACCTGCAAGCCGACCGGGATGACAGCAATGAAGGCTGAGCCGCGTTTTTTCCGTCTCCCGCGTCACGCGGCGACGACGGCCCTGCTGTTCGTCGATATGCAGCGGATATGGGTCGATCAAGCGACCGGATATTATCATGATCGGTTGCACGGCGGCGTTCTGCGCAACCAGCAGGCTCTGCTGCGCGCGGCGCGCGACGCCGGGGTGCAGGTCCTGCACACGATCATCGAAAGCCTCACACGCGATGGCCGTGACCGTTCGATGGATCACAAGCTCAGCGATATTCATGTCCCGAAGGGCGATCCATCGGGCGCGATCATCGACGCGCTCACCCCGGTCGAAGATGAAATCGTCCTGCCCAAGACGTCCTCCGGTCTCTTCAATTCGACGCCGGCGGATTATGTCTTGCGCAATCTCGGCACCACGCATCTCGTGGTTTGCGGAGTGATTACCGATCAGTGCGTAGACATGGCGGCACGCGATGCCGCCGATCGGGGCTATCTCGTCACCGTCGTCGAGGATGCTTGCGCCACCTATTCGGCGGAGCGGCACGCCGCCGCGATCGCCACGCTTGGCGGATATGCCGACATTCTGGATACGCCGGCTACCGTCGAACATTTGTTCCCCCCAGCAAAGAAGACATCGTGAGCGAACCCGACATCCACCCGCTTTCCGGGCTGCCCCTCTGCGCCGTCCTGACGACCGATCTGTCCAGCATCACCCGCGGCAGAAGCTTTCCGGCCGATCAGATCGAATCCTTTCTCGCGCGCGGAATCGGATGGGTCCCCGCCAATATTGCCATCGACGCTTTCGGCCGGATCGCGCCGCATCCCTGGGGCTCGTCGGGCGATCTTCGGGTGATACCCGACCCCCAAACGCATGTGCAGATCGATGCATCGGTCGCGCCGACGCTGGAATTTTTTCTCGGCGATATCGTCGAACTGGACGGCACGCCCTGGATGTGCTGCGCGCGAAGCTTCCTCAAGACCGCTCTCGCCCAGTTCCGTGCCGAAACCGGACTGGAGCCGGTGATGGCGTTCGAGCATGAGTTCGGGCTGGAGGGCGCTTCCTGGGCGGACGAGCCTGCCTTTTCCCTGGGGGCGATGCGCCGCGCGGCCGGGTTTGCCGGACTTCTGATGGCGGCGCTTCGCGAGGCCGGCATGGATCCGGAGACGATTCTTCCCGAATATGGGCGCAATCAGTTCGAAGTAACCCTCACCCCAGCACCGGCGCTGACCGCATGCGATCGCGCCATCATCTTTCGCGAGACGACGCGCGAGATTGCCCGGAATGCAGGAATGCGCGCAAGCTTCACGCCCAAGCCTGCTCCCGACGCCGCGGGAAGCGGCGTGCATATTCATTTCAGCCTGTCCGACCCCTCCGGCAACGCGACCTTCGATGCTGCGCGGCCCGGCAGACTTTCCGAAAGCGCAGCCTGCTTCGTCGCCGGAATAATGCGGCACCTGCCTGCTATCACGGCTTTTTCCGCCCCCACGCCCGTCTCCTATTTGCGCCTCGTCGAGCATAGCTGGAGCGCGGCCTATGTGATCGCCGGTGAACGAAACCGGGAAGCCGCGCTGCGCATCTGTCCCACCTTTCCCCTGGGGGGGCCGGACGAAGCGAGGCAATTCAATGTCGAATTCAGGGCCTGCGACGCGACCGCCAATCCCTACCTCGTCGCCGCGCTGATCATACTCGCCGGCCTCAAGGGCATGAGGGACAGCCTGCCGTTGCCCGGCCTGATCGACATCGACCCCTGCGCTCTTCCCGAAGCCGAACGCGCCAAACTGCAACGCCTGCCGCAGAGCCTGGGCGAAGCCTTGGCCGCTCTGGAGGCGGACGGCATCGTCAAGTCATGGCTTCCCGCCGAGCTTCATGCCTGTCATCGCGCCATCAAGACAGGCGAGATCGATCGCGTGGCCGGACTTTCTCCGGACGAAATCTGCTCGCTCTACGGCGCGGTCTACTGATGGACAGGAACAGCTGCGACCCACCCGCGGTCGAGATCGTCAACATCGACGGCGCCGCTCCAATATTATTGACATGCGAACACGCCTCGAACCGAGTTCCTATCACGATTCCACTTGGTGTATCGTCAACCGATCTTGCCAGTCATATCGGCTATGATATCGGCGCCGCCGCCGTGACACGGCGGCTG
Source organism: Pseudomonadota bacterium (assembly GCA_023387085.1). GTDB lineage: Bacteria > Pseudomonadota > Alphaproteobacteria > Sphingomonadales > Sphingomonadaceae > Sphingopyxis. Next base: position 8,001 of record JAEWIL010000103.1, read on the forward strand.
TCGGCACTGCTCGACGCACCGGCAATCCTGTCCGGCTATTCGAGACTAGTCATCGATTGCAATCGACCTGCGGGCTCGGCAGAGAGCATTCCCGCAACCGTTGCGGGGATTTTTATCCCGGCAAATGCTCGCCTGTCGCCTGCCGACAGACGAGAGCGCGAAGCCCGGTTTCTTCGCCCCTTTCACGACGAAGTTTCGGCGATGCTCGCGCGACGCGACCCCGATAGCCGGCATTTGCTGTTGTCGATACACAGCTTTACCCCGCGCCTCGACGGGGCGCTACGGCCGTGGGATGTCGGCGTGCTGCAACGACGGTCGCCCGCAATCGGCGCGGCAATGGTGGAAGGCTTTGCCCGCGTCGGCATGAAAGCAGTGGCCAATCGGCCCTATCAAATCGACGATGAAACCGATCTCACCATTCCGCTGCATGGCGAGCAGGCCGGGCGCGACGCAATCCTGATCGAGATACGCCAGGACGGTCTCCGCACGATCGCCGAGGCCGATCGGTGGGCCGAACGGATCGCCGCTGTGCTGAGCGCGATGGAACCCGACGTCGAGGGACGCACCCGTGATTGACAATCTGTATGACCGCGATCGCGCTGCGATCGGGTCGCTTCAGAAACTGCGCTTCTTTCCGCAAAGCGCTGTCGGCGGATCGAGGTCGCATCTGCGCAATGCCGATGGCCGGGTGCTCCTCGACATGTCGGCGAGTTGGGGCGCGGCAAGCTTGGGCTATTCTCATCCCGCGCTGATCGACGCAGTCCACGCCGCGATATCGGACCAGGCGGGCGCCAGCGTGCTGTCCGGCGCCAACGCCGCCGCCTCAACCCTCGCGGAGCGTCTTCTTGCCATCACGCCGGGTAGCGCCGATCGCAAAATATGGTTCGGACACTCGGGTTCGGACGCCAATGAAACCGTCTTTCGCGCCGCCGTGCACGCCACCGGGCGTCAAAAGATCATCGCCTTTTCCGGCGCCTATCATGGCGGAACGACCGGATCGATGATGATTTCCGGTCATTCTTCGCAAGCCCATGCCGCGAGATCGCCGGACCTCACCTTGCTGCCCTATCCATGCGGTTACCATAACGCCCCTTCGGGCGAGCAGGTTCTGGCCATGCTGGATGAGGCATTTGCGACGACGACACCGCCCCAACATGTAGCAGCCCTCTTTCTTGAACCAATCCAGTCGGACGGCGGCCTGATCGTTCCCCCCGAGGGGTTTCTGGCCGAACTGGCGCGCCGATGCCAGGCACATGGTATCCTTGTCGTTTCCGATGAAGTGAAGGTCGGGCTGGGACGCACCGGGCGCCTGCACGGCTTTGAACATGAAGGCTTCACCCCGGATATCATGGTCTTCGGCAAAGGATTGGGCGGGGGGCTCCCCATTTCGGCTATCGTGGCGCCGTCCGCGCTCCTCGATTTCGAAACCGCCTATGCCATGCAAACACTGCATGGAAACCCGATCTGCGCCGCCGCCGCGCTGGCTGTGCTTGACGCTATCAATCGCGATCAACTGATCACGAATAGCGCCCGACGCGGCGAGCAATTGCGTAGCGGCCTGGGCCGTCTCGCCGCACGCCATCCGCTAATCGCCAATGTCCGCGGCCGGGGATTGGCGATCGGCATCGAACTGGCCGGCAACCGCGATGCCAGGCTCGGGGCCAGGCTAGTTTATCGATGCCACCAACTGGGTATGATCGCCTATTATGTCGGCGCGAACGCCAATGTCATCGAGCTCACTCCGCCGTTGATCCTGACCGAAACGGAATGCGAAACCGCGTTGTCCATCCTCGATCAAGCTTTGACCGATCTTGAGACGGATAAAGTCGATGGCGTTGACCCTACCGAATTTGGTGGATGGTAGTCCTTCCTCTGTGCGCGAAACGCTCGACAGCGGATGTCGAACATGACGGCTTTCCAGCCGGACCAGAGCATTTCCGGGCTAGCATCGAACACGCAGCAGAGCACGATTCATGCGTCGAACGGCTTCGGATACGCCCCGTGCAGACCGCCAATCGTCGTTCACATTACCGGTAGCCTCTCGCGAAATCGGGCGAAAAGGTAACGCAAGACGCAATCAAAACGCCCGAAAATCATCGACCCTCGGATGTCTATGACCTAGCTACCGTCGCGCGCGCGATCGTTATATTAGCGAAATGGGGCGCTAGGTAACCAGTCAAATGGCCGTTTTCAGTCGGGCTGCTTCTGGGCGGTAGGTCGCGTAAAGCGGACATTTGGTCGGCTGGTAAGCCAGGTGCGAAGATCCCTAGCCGGAAGTTCAAAGGAGCATCGATGTCCGCCGAGATGTGGTCGTTCGTTCAACAATGCCTGCCGGGCAATTGCAGTCAGGCATTGTTAAAGACGGCATCGACGGTCTGCTGACCCTTGGCAGTACTCCAATATGCTGCGGATCGGAGGGTTTAAGACACTCGACGCTCGGTCATGTGGCTGCCATCATGCCCGCGTGGCCAGCACCGACATCACGATTCGCGACCGACTAAATTGGGGAGCTGCCGCGCTCTTCAGGCCGCCGGCGCCAATTGGTACGAGAGAAATCACTATTCCCTCTGCCGGCGGCAGCATCGAGATATGCGTGCCCGATGAATTCCGCCCCCGCCTGCGTGGACAGCTTATGCGTGACTCTCGATCCGCTCTGTTGAAGGCGCGGATGGTAGCAAATAAGGCAACGCTAGCGTACACGCTGGGCGGGTCGAACGGCGGCACGATCGCGACGGGCGGGATCGTAGCGATCGCTACAGGTGCTGGGCCAGTCAGTTTAGCGGGGATAGCAATCACAGCAATCGGAGCAGTTGTTACTGGCGCGGGTCTTTGGGTCGCACATCGACTGAACAGCCTTCGCGCTATGTACGACTACGAAATCGACTTACTGCGAGATGCCGTGGAAGAATTGCGATGATTAATGGCCTCTCTGAAATCCAGTTTGCGATCATCATAGTAGGCATCGCGCTCCTGCTTGCGGCGGTAGTTCTGGCAATACTTTATGCGACGTGGCGCCGCGCGGCATACGATTTCCGTGAGGCGCAGAGAAAGCGTTCGGAACTCGCGAGCGAATTCAAGGCGGTGTTCGGACTGCCTCAGGATTAAAAGTCCATCGCAGGTCTCGGATTTTCGCGCTGTTCTCTAACATCTGCTGAAACCGGCGAGCGCGTCACTAATAAGTGTAAGGCTTAGTGGCCGCTTGCAGTCAGGCAGCTTTCGGTAGTGCTGCCAGGAAAGCAGTCGTTCCCGCCAGCTAACTTGCATCTCGAGCGCTTATATGGCGAAACACAATGCGATGGCTATCTTCGCCCGCCGCCGCCTCCAGAAGATGCTCGACGAGCTAGCCCCGCTGATAGACGAGGAGCAATCGCGCGGCCTAGTCCGGCGCATGGAGAGCAAAGAGATCGCGCAGGCCCTGCCTGCCGAAATGGAACTCGGTCTCAGTTGGGCAATTGCGAAGCTCGGACCCGTCGAGATCGAGCCGGAATGGTATAGTGAAAGTCGTCTGCCCGACCTATTTTCCGACGCCCTCTTCCCCGGACAGGAAACAATAATCGAAATCACGGCCCTGTCGGATGCGGTGTTACCCGCCGATGAGGGCATGCGTAATGCATCGCGTAAGCTCTCCCAAGAGGCTAGCAAACTCCGGCGCGGTGCCGGGCGGCACCTCTCCTACTACTTTTTTGAGGAGACCGTGCGAATCGACCGAGATTCGATCAGACGCGTATGCGTCCCACGCGATCTGGTCGTGTCCGATGCCATCCGGGCGCAACTTCGCCATTGGATAAAGGGTAAAGACCGACGCGATGGTGACAAGCTCAGCCTAGTCGAGGGGATGCTGAAGGTCACGCTGACATGGCACGAACGCACGCAGAGCAGCTACAATTTCACCACCTCCATGCCGCCCGAAATCCGAAACATCTCGGACAACTATGTTTTCAAGGCGCTGGGCGCAAAAGCGAAGCAGCTCCGCAATGCCTATTTCACGGGCATCCGATGCGTCATCCTGGCAGACGTGGGAAGCACGACACTGCGCCGGTTTGATCACACGGACCATACAGGTCGGGTTTACAATGGCGGTCAGATCGCAAATCATTACCTGCGCAGCAAAACGGACCCCGGCATTGATGTTATCGGGATCGTCACGCCGAACCGCAGAAGCTTAGGTCTGGCCGGGTATGGAAACCCGATTGAGTGGAAGATTGGATTGTACTGCCGTACGGGCGTCGAAGTCGACGCCGCAGGGTTTGAGCGCCTCGCCGCCATCCTTCCCACACCGAGGCGGGAAGGATATCAAAGTAGACAGCTGCACGAGCAATCCGTCTTCGCGCCGACCGCAAAAGGAAGATATCTGAGCACGAATATCTCATGGAGAAGGGGTGACAAGTCGGAGATCAAACTCTCTGCTCGCGCGTTTCTCGATCTGCTCGCCGGACGGATCACGCCGGAGCAGGCAAAGAAAATCTTCGACTCCTCAGCCGCCAATGTCATCAAGGCCCATCTCGATCGAGGTGAGACAATCGCCGATCTGCGCTTAGAGTCGTGCGGTCCGGATTCCGACGACGACCATATTGTAATTACTTTTATCGATGATCCTGCAGCACGCCCGCTCAAAGCGCCCGAATAAAAAACAGGCGGCCGTGCAATTGCGGAGGTTAAATTGGCACGTGCAGTCGGCCCGCTCGCAAACTAACACCGAAAAGGGTGAATAGTATGCCATGCAGGATCAGTTTTCGGTGAGCGCGCGCGCTGCGGCATAGGCGCGTCCCGCTGTCGCGCGAAGTGCGGGATCTACCGAGAAAAGCATCTCAAGCCAGCCGACCAGTTCGCCGGCATCCTCTGGTTCGATTCTGAACGCGATTTCCCGCAGCCAGTCCCCAAGAAAAGTGCGCCATTCATTTATCTCCGGATGGGCTGCGGAGCATGCGAGCGCAAGACGGATTTCCTCGCCGAGCGGGACCGTAGCTTTCATGTTACGCTGATAGCGCATTAGCATCCGAATATGCGCGGCGAGTTCGCCGCGGCGGTGCGATCCAGCGAGTGAGCCGAGTCCTATAAGATAGGACGAAATGCTATCGTCGGGCAGGATCGAAAGTAGACTAGTCCCCTCCGCGATAATCTTGGGCAGCGCGCGGTTGAGAAATTCAGCCGAGATATGGTACGGCGTTTCGAGGTTCGCTAGCAGATTGAGGCCGTTCAGCGGCACCTCCTCTTTCGCGAACGCTTGTTCCAGAAGCGTCATCATCTCTTCAGGTGGCGGCTGGATTTCGTCGCTGAGTCCACCCTCGATCGGCCCCGGCCAAAACATGCGAGGGAAATGCATCTGGTCGCGAAAGCTTGCGTCTTCAGCGAGTATCGTAGCGCGCAATCCGGATGACAGTTCCTTATCTGACATGGCCGCAGCACGATTGAACGTTCGACCGACGAGCTCATTCTTAAGCTGGTCGGCAAGTACAAACTCCGGACGCCAGCGGGGTTCCAGCCTCAGATCGGTCATGGTTTGGACGAAAAACCAGCCTCGCCGCTGCTCGACCGCAAATCTCGAAAAATGAGCCGCGTCGACCCGTCCGAAACAACTGCGTTCGATCAGCGCTGCATGCGCGAACGCCGCCAGGCGCCGCCGGAAAGGGGGCCAACCGGCGAGCACGCCTGTTCGGCTGAACTCGCCATCGACAAGTTGCACCGTGCTAGCCAGGAAATGGAGTCGGCCGCTTTCATCGAGGGGGTCGAGTTCCGCGATTTCGCCCACCAACGCCACGAGCATCTCCTCGAGCACGGTATCATCGATGGCGTGTGGCATCGCGATTTCTAGAAAGCCAATGCGCGAGAGGAGATCACCCTCTGCGCGGACCCATGCAGCGAGGGCGCACCATTGTGCGGCAGCGAGGTCCGGAAAACCACCTTGGTGCAAAACGCGCGGGTGCGCGGCAAGAAGTAAGGCGGCTTTGGCCTGATCGAGCGGGTCGTCGGCTGCCAGCGCGGCGATATGTTCAGGCGCGACGTCCTGGCAATAATCTTCGATGGTGGCGGGTTCACCGGCGCCGATGAGCCGCTCATAATAGAGCGTATCGGCGGGTACGAGAATTGAGAGCGACGCCGCACCGCGAGGAATGGTATCGACGATCGTGCGCGAAACCGTGCCCGGCCATGTGGCGAGCTCCTGTTCAAGCGCCGCTATTTCATCGGCTTCGAGTGGAGCTTCCTCGAGACGCGTGCGCCAGCCGGTGAGTGCGCCAGGCGGAATGTCCGCACTTCTGACTGCCGCATCGAAGGCAGAAAGCCGTGCCTTCTTTTCGGGAATCAGGGAAAAGACCCCGCGGATGACGTGACGCTGCTTGCCCGCAACGAAGGAAATGGGCCAGCCTCCGCTTTCGCGATCCGCAGTCATTTTCCATTTCTGCTGCCGCGCGTCTGTGAGCGTCACCTTCGCTCGGGCATCTGCATAGACCGACTGCACCGCACGAAGAAAAACCTCGCGCGAAAAGGAAAATTCGCCGCCGATCGTGACCGTGTAACCGACCTCTTGGCCCATCTCGGCGCGGAAGGTGTCTTCTTCGAAGATCGCGACTTGGAGAAACGATGGAATGCCATCGATCGCGAGAGCCATCGCGGCTCCCTTGCTCAGCCCATTTTCATTCCGCAACGCATCGTCGATCACCGAGCGCAGCAGTCCGCGCAAATAATCGAGAAAAAGCTCGCGCGTGTTTGGTTCGTTGTCCCACACTTTAACCAGAAGCTTTTCGAACCAATTCGCGAAGGAGGCGCGCCGTTTCTTGGCCATGCCCGACGCGCCAAAGGCCAGCTTCGCGAGATCGAGAATTATCCCATCGATCGCCATGCGATACTGGCCGGGGCTGATCTGACTGTCAGACCAGTCGCGCATGCTGGCTAGATTCAACAACCAGTCCGCGCGGGCCCGCGCGACTTTCACACCATTGTGCGTGCGCCAAATCTCGATGATCGCGTCGAAGAGGATTGTGTTGAGCCCGACAAGAAAGTTCCGTTCCGCGGGAAGGTCGATCCAGCCGCGCATCTGCGCTAGCCGGACATTTTCGCGGATCGCCCGAAGCTCGGCAGTCTCGCGAACCCGCTCGTCGTCGAGCGGCGCAGCTTCCAAGAGCTCGAGAAGCTCGTCAATCTGGAAGGGCATGAAGAGTGCGCCCGATTGGCGTAGCCGTGTGCGCGCCTCAATGACACTCGCTCTGCCATCGGGATCACCGCTATAGAAATCGTCAAGAAGGTCGAGTGTCGACGCGATAGGCGTTCTTCCGGCAGGGTGATCAAAGTTTTCAAAGCGCCCGAAGAATCGATCGTCGCAAATCAGGAGATCGCTGCGCTCGGCCAGCTGGGTCAGGGTCCGGGCCGATTGCGCTTCATCCTCAATGTCTGGGGCGCTGTCAAAGAGGAGGCGGCCCGCTCCATATGCCTTTGCAATTACCGCCCCGATCCGGTCGATTTGCGTGGCTGTCTTACTAGCGTAAGAATCCCATTGGCGCAGCGCGGCTGCTTCGTCGAGCTCCGACTGAGCGATAACGACGGTGAGATCTAGCGCCCCCAGCTTTTCGAGGACACCGACATAGCGGAAATAACTTACCGCAAGATCGCTGAGATACAGTGTCGCCCCGCGCTCGACCACAGGCTCGTTAGGCCAAATCCCGTCGGTGCGCGCAAGGTAGGCGCGCGCGCGGTTTAGCTCGGCTTTAGTAAGGCGCCCTTCGCGCTCGAGCGCATCCACGACAGCCGAACAGCTGCAAAGATTAGAGCTGAAAGCATCAAGCGATACCGGCTCAGGCGTAGTGAGCAGCGACCCGACGCGCATCACCGGCGAGGGTTGGACAACGAGATGCTGGCCGATCGTCTGACTGGCCGCCTCGCCGAGAAGTCCGGCAAGAGACTCGCCCACTGCTGCGACTAGTGCGGGATCGGGGGTACGGCTCGCCCGGAAGGCGACCACCTTGCCCGAATGAAGCATTGCAAGCAACTGATGGGCGAATGTAACCCGGCTTGGCTGGTGGAACTTGATCCGACGCCGGTCTTCGAACAATTTCCGGAGCAAATCGTGCGCTACAATGGCGGTGCCGACGTACGAAAGGATTTCCTCGAGGACATCCAGCGCAGCAAGCGTGATAACCGAAGTGCGGTCGAAGGCTACCCGTCCGCGGGCGAACGTCGCGACCGACCGACGGTTGCCGGCAAAGAGCGGTATAGCGACATGCTGACGAATGTCTTTCTGCTCCCGGTTGGCCAGCATAGGTAGAAACTGGAGTTCAGTCAGCGACTTTCGGAGCACTTTTCCGGCCGTCTCGATCGGCGCGCTGCTCGCCGCGATCATGCGGTGACCGTCCTCCACGCGCTTGTTCCATCGCGGCTGTTCGGCAACGATCTCTACAAGTGATGCCGATTGAACTGGTCCCTCGGAGCCCGAAAGTTCCGCGGCTCGAACGATCCAGCCCGCGGCATCGTCCCAGTCCTCTTCCAGCCCCGCGGTCGTCGCAGCTCCATATGCGGCCGCGAGCACTTGGGGCTCGTCGGGGCCGCGCTCGACCGCAAGACCAATAAACTCTCGGGCACGCTTTGAGCCAATTTCAGCGGCGAGCACGCCGCATTGTGCTAGCTCGAGCGCATCACGCTCGGCCCGGCTTACCCATTGCCGTTCGACGAACGCATCGAGTTCAGTCCACCGCCCGCTAGCGAGAAGCAACTGGACTCGTAGCGCACGATCTTGCTGGTGATCGCGTCGGCTCTCTATCAGCGCCAGCATTCGCTCAGCCTTGTCGAAACGTCCCGCCTCGAAATGCGCCCATCCGCCCTCGATGAGCAAGGCGTCGGACTGTAGCGCCACGTCGCCGAGCAGGTCGACGATGTCACTCGCTTCAAAAAAACGGCGCGAGACGACAAGCGAACGTACGATTTTTAGTCCATCGGCGGCGTTGGGCGCGTCAGCTAGCCATGCGCGAGCCAGCTCGACATAACGGGGGGAATAACCGGCCTGCCGGTACTGCTCGACTAGCTGCCCGAGCAGCGCATGACCCGGCGCCGCTGCGTAGGCCTTTTCGAGCGCGTCGAGCGAATCAGTCGCGCCGGGCCCTGCCACAACGCTTTCGAGCAATTCGCGCATGACGGAAGGCAGTTCGTCGCGTGCTGCATCGAGCACCGCTGTAGCTCGGTCGAACAACCCGGCACTGGCAAGAAGATTGACCTCGAGGCTGACGAAGCTTGCAGTCTCGATGTAATCGGCGAGGAAGTCGCGATAGCGCACGAAAAGATCGGCCGCCTCCTGCGCGCTGGCCTCCGGTGAGTCGAGGATAAGCGCGAGCATGGCGGCGGCAAGTTGCTGCGGATTGCCTGAGTGCCGGACGCGGGCCTTATCGATGAGGTCGATCGCAGCAGTACGGTCGATGTCGACGCCGAACGATAGGGCGAGAGGCAGATAGGCCAGCGTTGTGCGTGGGTCGTCCATCCGCGCTCGAAGTTGAAGCAATGCATCATCCCGGGCCTTAGGGTCACGCAGGGCGAGCCAAAGCGCATAGCGGCGGGCTGCCTCGGCCGATTCAGGAAGATCAAGCGTAAGGCTCGCCTCGGCAGCTGCCGCGAGATATCGGCCCGCGAGTCGACGCTGCTCGAGATATTCGCTTTCCTCACGTAAGCGAAACAGTGCAGGCTGCGTTGGAATATCCTGAAGAAGTACGCCGCGCACGTCTGGAGGCGCGCTGACAGCCACGAGCATCGTCGCGGCCTCCCAATAGAGAATAGGGGTTCGCTCGAAATCATCCGCCGATAGACTTGCGATTGATGCGAGTGCCTCCTCCCATTGCTCAGCTTGGATTTGTAGCGCGAGAAGAATGTGGCGACCGTCGGCATCGGTGGTCTCCATGCCAATCTTGGCATCGGCGAATGCGCAAAGCGCATCGTTGTCCGCGAGACCGAGCCGGATGATCTGCAATGCCGCCGTTGCCTCAGCAGGCGATCCGTCGATGTCGAGCCGTGAGATAGCACCGGCCTTTCCGGCGCGAGCGTCTAGAAACGCCTCGGCGATACGCGTCTCGGATGTCTCCCTACCAAGATTGCTCCGTGCCTTGTCGAGAAGCTCTGCTGCAAGCGCGGGATCACTAGTGCTTAGCCAGCGGGCGCATTGCGCGAATGCTAATCCCTTGACTGAGTGCCCGGCGGAACGAAAGCGGCCTTCGACAACGGCACCAGCGAGCGCGCGGGCCTCCGCATCGATCTTGGATGGCCCGAAGAAGCGGCGCTTGCGCAGCTTTTCCACTTCCGCAAGGAGATGAGCGTCGACAAATTCGCTTGCCTCGGGGCGCGCGAGCGCATCGATTTTGCTGCCCACTCCAGCGATCGCCGCAAGCAGGACACGGCCGTTGATGTCGAGATGTCGGTCAAGACTTCGCTGCACGAACTCTAGAGCGGCAATATAGACATCCTGACCGGCTGGCGCAGTCTCGCTTTCTGGATCGCCGAGATAGGATGCATAATGTGCGATGGCCCGGTTGGCAGGCTCGACGTCGCTCGCGCCGACAAGCAGCGCGTGGACCGCGTCCCGCAACGCGTCCTGCGCCCGCTCCGTCGCGATCCAAGCAGCCGGGATCGCATGCTCGAAAATTTTCGGACGCGCGGCGAGGCCCTTGAGCTTGACGATCGCCGTTCCATGCAACGTCGCGGATTGCTGCGCGAGAACGCCGAAGGCCTCGTCGAGTGCTGCATCTAGACTTCCCAGTGACTGCGGCGCGTCAGGGTTGGCCGCGATACGTTTCCATTCGAGCGCCAGCGCACGGTAACCCGCCGCGGCGGCAGGTGCCGCAACCTTGGCCGCCAAAGATGTGACCGGGTCCACCCTGCGGACTTAATAATCGCCGATGGCGATCCGCGGCCTTTGCGGTGCCGAATTCCAATTTATGTGGGACGAAGAGCGCTTCCCGAACAGCTCGTGAAATTCCGTGGCCACTGCGGGAGCAGCGTTTGGTAGCATCTTAACCGCCTTGAACCGCACAATATGCCGCGAGCCCTTTTGGTCAATGCCGTGATCGATTTCTACAACGTCGCGCTCTCCGGCAAACTGCAAGTTCTCTGTTAGCTTCCGCAAAACGCTCGTCGCATGATCAATGAGCTCGGACTTCATTACGGGCGGCTCGGCCACGGCTTTGGGGGCGTGGCCTGTCATAATCTCGCGCCCGAGCGGAGTAAGTTGATATTCAGCCTGCTTACCGGCGCCGCGGCGCTCGATGAGTCCCAAGGTTATGAGATCGGTGAGCGTGTTAGACAGGTTCGACGAGCCTAGACCAAGACTATTGAGGAGGCTCTGGCGCCGGACGAAGCCACCCTCGATCGAAAGCCGTCCCAGTACGGCACGCGCTCGCGGACGCTGCGCAATCTCACGCGCCGGGCTTGTTTCGGCGAGGCTGATCGATTGGCGCAGCAGGTCGGCTAGCGCGGTAATCCGCTCCGCGGCGGCCTCATCCATAGGGCGGACATAAGCTTTCACGCTTCCAAGCAAATGGTGCCAGTCCCGCAATTCGGCATCGAGCCGGCGCTCGACGAGCAACGTCCACACCTTCTGTGCGAGCGCGGCATAGATCTTTCGCGTAGCCGCGGGCTCCTTGTCGAGCGCGTTCTTGATCAGTAGGCGAGCTTCCTCCGGCAAGTTTTCAGCCAGATCGAGCCGTCTTGAGCGCACGAGGGCCACCATATTCGTTCTCCTGTGCCAACGACTTCGGTCAGTTCACTACACTACATTCCATAAATTGGTAGCGTTAAGAAGAATCCAAGACGCAGAGATGCCATGGCCCATGTACGAGTTCGCCCGCGGGCGCGTGTAGGGGCTTGGCCGGGAATGCGAGTACCCGTCCTACTCCATGTTTCGGATCATCCGAAGCGAAGGCGGGCTGGGCCACAACAAGCGTCCGAGTACCATAGCGCACACGCATCGTCTGAGCAGTCGCGGCATGACCGGGTACCGTGTCGAGATCCTCGCCTTCCTTGCCCATCATGGAGGGGACCATGGCAATATCGACGTTGAGGCTCTTGTATGGCACTTCCTTCGCCTCGTGGAGAAAGTCCTTGCAGATGGCGACGAGCATCAAATCCTGCTCGCCAATCAGAATGTGAATTTCGTTCCCGGGTTCAATCGCCTCGAACCTTTCGCCGAGCTGGAACTTCGCCCATTTCCTAACCTCAAAAAGAGTTTCTCCAAACCCATCGAGGACGCGCGATATATTATATGTTTTTCCCTCGATTTCACGATGCCAGCTTCCGGGCACAAGAAAACGGCATACGTGTGCTCCGTCCAGCGCGCGGCGAGCGGCCTCGCCCTGAAGAAAGGCGAGGCTGGCATCGTCGACAGTTAGCTCGGCCCAGCTTACGCCGACACACCGGTTGAGGGATGCCTCGTCAAGATGTCCAGCGATCAACGAGCAGGCGTTAAAGCCCGAGACCCCGCTTACCAAAAACTCGGTGGTGCTCGACTCCTGGATCGCCACATTTAACCCTGGAAAAAACGCTGCTCCGAAATTCTGCTGGATCGGCTTCTCATCGCCTTCTTCCGCGGCGCGCTCAACTATGGTCGAGCGGTGCAATCGGATTGCCCAGCGGCCCACCTTGGTCGGGATAACGCGGAAACGGCGCAACGCGCGCCTGAGAAAAGGGCGCCGTGGCAAATTTGGCAACGGCGCAAGACGCGGAATGACATAATAACGACCATCAGCGGTACACCATTCCACCTCAAGGTCGCTGCCGCGATCGCTCTGGGGATAGGATGTATTTTCGAGGGCTGCTTCCTCGATCGCCCGAAGGAGTCTCGCGGCGTCAAGGAGTACGGTTTTGTCGTCCCCTTCGATGGCGACCTCGACATGCCCCTCCAACACAGCGCGAGCGCGCTCGGCGAGCCCGGTCAACAGATCCTCGTCGGAAAAGGAATTGAAATCTTGAAGGATAGCCTCATCGGTGCCAGCGATCGCCTCATAAAGCCCGGCGATCAGGTCAACGAGATCAGCAGTTTCATCGTGCTGGATAGCAGACAATATCGCATTCACGCCTCGCAGCGGAAAATCCTCTTCCATCACCCCTCCAAACCGCGCATTTTACACTCGGTTTATGGCAGCAGATGCTTCGTCTCAACTAAAGATCGTCGCAGGAGCCAAATAATGTATCCAGTTTGACCCTTATGGGATTGCTGGAAAGTCGCGAAATCGGTTCGCGTTTCCCGGGTCAGAAAATCGTTTTGCGATGTCGGCTTATGAGATTTTTCACGTCATGCCCGAATGCCCGAAATGAGGCGCAAAGCTGCCTAATCCTGCTCGAAGAGGGGAATGGACGCAAAATCGCTGGGGGCGCGCCTGCTGCGAGATTGGTGTCCAGATTTCCGCACTTCGTCCTGATTGCTGCGGCGTCGGATCTGCGCCGCCGTGCGGCTGGCAGAAGTGCCGCGCTGCCGCTCAATCAAGCCGCGAAGGCTTTCTGTCAGGACCAACGTGGCGGCGCCCATCTTTACGATCTCGACTTCGCCTCTCGCGATTAGAAGATAGAGAGTACTGCGACTTATGCCCGTAAATTGACAGGCGTCGGGAACCCGCATGCTGATGGGCTCGATTGCAAGCGGCGACGACGGCGGAGGGGCAAGGGGTTGGAAAGGCATAACGGTGCTCTCGCGGAACAATTGTGACGGGACGGTCGGAAGGGCGCCGCCCCGTCGCGCTCGATTATCCAAATTCGTGCTGCACTAATCCACACGACGTTTGTACGCCACCGCCTGTTCTCCTACGTTAGGCTTGTCAAACGGCGTTCAAAAGGGACCCCCGATCGGCGTCGAAGAGGGACCCCCTTTTCGGATAATATGATGCTGGTTTGTTGAAGATGGCCTTGCGCTGCGTGCGGCGGAGGGCGGGCGTAGCCCGACCGGAGGCGCGCGCAGCGCAAGATAGATTTTTGAAGGCGCCGAAGGTGGCTGTCAGCTGCGGTTTTTGAAGCGCCAGCTGTCGTTGCCCGTCTCGACGATATCGCAGTGGTGGGTGACGC
>JAEWIL010000181.1 GCA_023387085.1 Pseudomonadota bacterium
ACCATCTCGACCATGAAGGTCGAGCGCCCGCGTGCGAGATTGTCGCTCGCCCCGACGCGGCTGAACAGCCGGTCGACGAGCCCGAGCTTTGCCGACGCGGCAGGCACGAAGCCGCCCGCCTGCGCGAGCACGACGATCAGCGCATTCTGGCGGAGGAAGGTCGACTTGCCGCCCATGTTCGGGCCAGTGACATGCCAGAGCCGGTCGCGTTCCGACAGCGACACATCGTTCGGGACGAACCTCTCGCCCGCCTTGACCAGCGCCGCCTCCACGACGGGATGACGCCCGCCAGTGACGTCGAGGCATGGATCGTCGGCGATATCGGGACGGCACCAATTATGGCTCATCGCATGGTCCGCGAGCGCGGCGGCGACATCGATCCGCGCGAGGACGTCGCAGCTCGCAGCGATCGCTTCGCGGCGTGCCACCGCCGCCTCGGTCAACGCCTCGAGATGCGCGGCTTCGGCGGCGATCGCGTGAACGCCCGCTTGCGTAACGCGGCTCGCGGCTTCGTGCAGATCGGAGGAGTTGAAACGTACGACGCCGGCGAGCGTCTGGCGATGGGTAAAGCCCGAATCAGGTGCCATCAACGCATCGGCATGCTTCGCGGGCACCTCGACATGATAGCCGAGCACGCCGTTATGCCGGATCTTGAGCGACGCGATTCCCGTGCGATCGCGATATTGGGCCTCCAGGGCAGCAATCGCCTTGCGCCCGTCGCGCGCGGTTTCGCGCAGCGCGTCGAGGGCGTGGTCATAGCCTTCGGCGATATAGCCGCCTTGAGCGGCCTCGACCGGCGGGGTCGCGATCAGCGCGCGCGCAAGCTCGTCGACGAGCGCGCCATGGCCATCGAGACCGGGGAGCAATGTCGAGAGCAGCGGCGGCAAGTCGGCGCGCCGTGCCAGCCGTTCACGAAGCAGCCGCGCACCGCCAAGCGCATCGCGGAGCTGCGCGAGATCGCGCGGTCCCCCGCGCCCCGCGACGAGACGGCCGAGCGCGCGGCCGGCATCGGGTAGCGCGCGCAGCGCCGCGCGCAGATCGCCGCGCCACAGCGCATCGCGCGCGAGGGCATCGACCAGATCGAGCCGGTCGAGGATCGCCGTCTTGTCGGTGAGCGGACTCGCCAGATCGTCGGCGAGGAGCCGCGCGCCTGCAGCGGTGACGGTGCGGTCGATCGTGCCGAGCAGACTGCCGTCGCGCGCGCCAGCCATCGTGCGGACGAGTTCGAGACTTTCGCGCGTCGCGGCGTCGATCGCCATCCGCCCCGACGCCTGATGCCGCAGCGGCGGCTGGAGAAAGATCGGCTGCCCGGTCGCGACATGATCGAGATAGGAAACGACGGCGCCCATCGCGGCAAGCTCGCCGCGCGAGAATTGGCCGAAGCCGTCGAGCGTCTGGACGCCGAAGAAGCTTTCGAGCCGTTTCTGCGCCGTCGTGCTCGAAAAATCGGATTGCGGCCGGCGGACAAGCTGCCGCGCGACCCATTCGGGCACGGCGCCGGCATTTTCGCTGACGAGCAGTTCGGAAGGCGCGAGGCGTGCGAGCTCGGCATCGACCTGCTCGGAGCGCACCGCTACGACCTCGAATCGCCCGGTCGAAATGTCGGCGGCGGCGATCGCCACCTCGCCCTCGCTGCCGACCTGCGCGAGCGCGGCGAGCCGGTTCGCGCTGCGCCCTTCGAGCAGCGCCTCCTCGGTCAGCGTGCCCGCAGTCACGAAGCGCACGATGTTGCGCGCGACGAGCGCCTTCGATCCGCCGCGCGCCTTGGCTTCGGCGGGGGTTTCGACCTGTTCGGCGATCGCGACGCGGTGCCCCGCCTTGATCAGCCGCGCGAGATAGGATTCGGCAGCGTGGACCGGCACGCCGCACATCGGCACCGGCTCGCCGCCATGCTCGCCGCGCGACGTCAGCGCGATGTCGAGCGTCGAAGCGGCCGCTTTGGCGTCGTCGAAGAAGAGTTCGAAAAAGTCGCCCATGCGATAGAAGAGCAGGCAGTCGCCGGCCTTTTCCTTCAGCGACCAATATTGCGCCATCATCGGCGTCGCAGCCGGACGGGCGGGCGCGGCGTTGCTGTTGGCGGCGGTTCGGGCGGTGGCGGACATCGGACCCTGCTTAGTGATTGGGGACGGCAAGGCAAGGCGCGGGTCGCGAATGTCTGAAATGGCGTGGTAAGCGGACGTTGAGCCGCTCATTTTCGTCATCCCGGGTTTGACCCGGGATCCACTGCGGCACCGAAGTCATGGACCCCGGATCAAGTCCGGGGTGACGATGCAAGGTACGATCCTCCCTGTCGCGTAGCGATGAGGACGATTTAACGTACGCTTCCGGTCGCGCGCCCAACATTCACCCCAAACCCTTGCCGCCTCCAACGCGCAACATCGCGGGGTTACAATCGGCTCCGGTGACGCTAGGGGATTGGGAAACGGGCGCGCGTCTGGTTCGAACCAAGGGGATTATTATGGACAGCGGCAGCAAGGTGCAGTTTTCGGACCGCGAGGCCCTGCTTTACCACGAATATGGCCGGCCCGGGAAAATCGAGATCGTCGCTTCGAAGCCGATGGCCACCCAGCGCGACCTCAGTCTCGCCTATTCGCCCGGCGTTGCGGTGCCCGTGCTCGCGATCGCCGAGGATTCGGCCAAGGCCTATGACTATACCGTGAAGGGCAATCTGGTCGCGGTCATTTCCAATGGAACCGCGATCCTCGGCCTCGGCAACCTCGGTGCGCTCGCGTCGAAGCCGGTGATGGAGGGCAAGGCCGTCCTGTTCAAACGCTTCGCCGACGTCGATTCGATCGACCTCGAAGTCGACACCGAGGATCCGCAGGCCTTCATCGACGCGGTGGCGCTGCTCGGGCCAAGCTTCGGCGGCATCAACCTTGAGGATATCGCGGCGCCGAACTGCTTCATCATCGAAGCCGCGCTCAAGGAAAAGATGAACATCCCGGTGTTCCATGACGACCAGCATGGCACCGCGATCATCACCGCCGCCGGCCTGATCAACGCCTGCCACCTGACGGGACGCGACCTGTCGACAGTCAAGGTCGTCGTCAACGGCGCCGGTGCGGCGGCGATCGCCTGCACCGCGCTGATCAAGGCAATGGGCGTGCGGCACGAAAATGTGATCATGTGCGACCGTAAGGGCACCATCTATCAGGGCCGCACCGAGGGCATGGACCAGTGGAAGTCGGCACACGCGGTGCCGACCGAGGCGCGCGACCTGACCGAGGCGCTGAAGGGCGCCGACGTTTTTCTCGGCCTGTCGGCTGCCGGCGCGCTGAAGCCAGAGATGGTCAAGGATATGGCGCCCGCGCCGATCATCTTCGCGATGGCGAACCCCGATCCCGAAATCTCGCCGCCCGACGCGCGGGCGGCGCGGCCCGACGCGATCATCGCCACCGGGCGTTCGGATTATCCGAACCAGGTCAACAATGTGCTGTGCTTCCCCTTCATCTTCCGCGGCGCGCTCGACGTGCGCGCGACCGCGATCAACGAGGAGATGAAGATCGCCGCAGCTTACGCCATCGCCGATCTCGCGCGGCAGCAGGTGCCCGAAGAGGTTGCGGCCGCCTATGGCGGACGCGCATCGAGCTTCGGCCCCGAATATATCATCCCCTCGCCCTTCGATCCGCGCCTGATGGAAATCGTCCCCGCAGCGGTCGCGAAGGCCGCGATGGATACGGGCGTCGCGCAGCAGCCGATCGCCGATCTCGAGGCCTATCGGACGAAATTGCGTGCGCGGCTCAACCCGACGACCTCGGTCCTCACGCTCGCCTATGAGGCAGCAAAGACCAATCCCAAGCGCGTCGTCTTCGCCGAGGGCGAGGAAGAGGTGGTGCTGCGCGCGGCGATCCAGTTCCGTGACGGCGGTTACGGCACCCCCGTGCTCGTCGGGCGCGAGGGTCTGCACGACAAGCTGCGCGCGATGGGCGTCGCCGACGCCGAAAGCTTCGAGGTTCACAACAGCGTCAACTCGCCGCATGTGCCAGAAATGGTCGAGATGCTTTATCAGCGCCTCCAGCGCCGCGGCTACCTTCGCCGCGATGTAGAGCGCATGGTCAACCGCGACCGCAACATCTTCGGCTCGCTGCTGCTCAAGCTCGGCCTTGCCGACGCGATGATCACCGGGACGACGCGCACCTATTCGCAGACGATGCGCGAGGTGCGCCGCGTGATCGACCATGCCGAGGGCAAGACGCCGTTCGGCATCCACGTCCTGGTCGACCAGCACCACACGATCTTCATGGCTGACACAACCGTGAACGAGCGCCCCTCGGCGCAGATGCTCGCCGATATCGCCGAGCGGACCGCGCAGGTCGCGCGGCGCATGGGGCACGAGCCGCGCGTCGCCTTCCTCTCCTATTCGACCTTCGGCAATCCGCCGGGGGAATGGCTCGACAATATTCGCGAGGCGGTGTGTATCCTCGACGAACGTGATCCGGGGTTCGAATATGAAGGGGAGATGGCGCCCGACGTTGCGCTCAATGAAAAGGTGATGCGCAACTATCCCTTCTGCCGCCTGTCGGGGCCCGCGAACGTCCTCGTCATGCCTGGGCTGCAGTCGGCCAACCTGTCGGCGAAGCTGCTGCGCGAACTGGGCGGCGGCGCGGTCATCGGCCCGATGCTGATCGGAATGGAAAAGCCGGTGCAGGTCGCGACCATGGCGTCGACCGCCTCCGATCTAGTCACTCTCGCGGTACTCGCGGCGGGCGGGATCGCCGGATAAAAAAAACTGCGGCGCCCTTTGGAGGCGCCGCAGTTTCTGCCTTGTTCGTGGAGGATCGGGACTTACTGGCCCGGCGAACCGCCCCCACCGGCCATACCGGGCGCGCCCACCGCGCCGATATTGCCGAAAATATCCTCGAAGAAACTGCGCTGACGGCCGAGCGTCGGCGTCTTGTCGCCTTCGGGACTGATCTTGCTCACCAGTTCGAGGCCGGTCTTGTCGACCGCGACGACATTGCCCGCCGGGTCAAAACGCACGCGCAGCACCTGCTGCGCGACCGGACGCGGTCGCGCGAAAGCAAGCTGCCGCGTCTCACGCGACACATAATAATATTCATTGTCGCTGAACTGGCCGACGAAAGTCGGGCGTCCCAGAGTCTTTTCGACCGACTCGCGGTTGTCGACCCCCGGACTGATCGAAGTCGTCAGCACCGGATCCACGACATACCCTTGCCGCCCCTTGAGCTGGGCGCAGCCGCTGGCGGTCAGCGCAAGCGCCAGCCCCGCGACGATCAGGCGCACGGGTCGGGCGGGAAGCTTCGGATTCTGGGTCGGCATCAATATATCTCCGTAGCGCCGCTTGCGCCGGCGCTGGCTCTCGCGCCTCTTAACCGCAAGCGGACGGCAGGCACAAGCGGCTTATGCCGCAGCAAAGCTTGCGCCAAGCTGACCGAGGCCCCTTTTCCGACGATCCGATTCGGCCTAAGCGTACCGGATGCTTTCCTCGCTCCGCAAGCTCTTCGGCACCGGTCCGGACCCGCGAGACGCGCGACGCCCCCTTTGGAACGCCGTGGTCGAGACCGCGCGCGCGCCGCATTGGTATTCCGACGGCAAGGTTCCCGATACGCTCGACGGCCGTTTCGACATGATCAGCCTTGTCCTCGCCCTGGTTCTTCATCGGATCGACGACGATCCGGAGCAGACGCTCGCGGGAGTCCAGCTGACCGAATTATTCGTCGACGACATGGACGGACAGATGCGCCAGATCGGCTTCGGCGACATGGTTGTCGGCAAGCAGATCGGACGGATGGTCGGCGCGCTCGGTGGGCGCCTCGGCGTCTATCGCGCACCCGATGGATCCGACGAATTGAAGGCGGCGCTGGTTCGCAACCTGTGGCGCGGCAAGGACGCGCCTGACCCGGGCCTCGATCATGTCATGGCTGAAGTCGCGAAATTGCGCGCTGCGCTTTCGGCGACGCCGGTCGAGGCGCTGATCATCGCTGATCGGTTGCCGGTGCAAGATTGATGAGCGCGGCCGAATTTTCCCACTTCGTCACGCTCCCCGATGCGGCACAAGGGAGAAATATCACGCTGGAGGCCGATGCCGGGCAGCGCGCGGCGATCGCCAAGCGGCTGGGCCTTGTGGCACTCGACTCCTTCCTTACCCGGGCCGAAGTGCGCACAGTCGCGGGCGGGATCGCCGTCACCGGCGAGATCGTTGCCGATGTCATCCAGAGCTGCGCGGCGACCGACCTGCCGGTGCCCGCGAAAATTCGCGAGCCTTTCGATCTGCGCTTCATCCGCGACGCCGATCTTGTGGCCGGCGATGAAGAGGAAATCGAGATCGGCGACGCCGACTGCGACATCCTGCCGCTCGAGGACGAACGCGTCGACCTTGGCGAGACCGCAGTGCAGACACTGTCGCTCGCGCTCGAACCGTTTCCGCGCCACCCCGACGCCGATCGCATCCTCGCCGAAAAGGGCGTGCTCAGCGAGGCGCAGGCGGGCCCCTTCGCCGCGCTCGCGAAGCTTCGCGGAAAACCCGACGCTTAATCGCCCTCGGGCGTCTCTTTCGGCGCGCCCTCGACGAGATCGGCGATTGCCGCATCAAGACCGGGCTCGCCGCTGGCAGGCTTTTCCGTGGCAGGCGCGTCTTCCGGTGCGCCCTTCGTCCCGCCATCCTTCTTTTCGTCGTGCGCGACCGCCAGCGATCCTCCGAGGGCCTTCGCCAGCCCGGCAAGCTGCTCGCCGAGCACCTTGTCGACCGCTGGCGCAACGTCGGCGACCTTGAAGCGCATATAGCCGCCGACAACATAGTCGAAGCGAATCGCGCTGCCTGTCGGGGTCGGTTTGATCTGGATCGTCAGCGTCCCCGTCACTGCCTCGCCCTGCAGCGGACCGAAGGCACCCGAAAGACGCAACATCTCGTTCGGTTTGGCGAAGATGATCCGCGCGTGCTGAACGCTGCCCATCGCTCCGCCCTCGCCCGGCAGCTTCTCGCAGAAACAACCGCCCGCCTGCGAATCGAGCCAGAAATTCGCGGAATCGCCCGACCAGCTATGGGTTTTAGACCACCATTTGTCAGGCAGGCGGAGCATCTTCCAGACATCGTCCGGCGTCGCAGCGACCTGCGTCGTATGCGCGACGGTGAAGCCGATGTCGCTCTGGTCGATGACCTTCGCGTGCGCCGGCACCGCAACCAGCAGTGCCGCGATACAAGCCGATCTGAAAAACATGCCCATCCCCCTTGCCACTTTCATAGACGGCAGCGGGGAGGCTGACTAGCTGCCGAGAATCGCCTCAATCGCGTCGTTGACATGATCGATGTCGGCCATGCCGTCGACCTTGCTGACTATCCCGCGCGCTTCGTAGATCGGCAGGATCGGCGCGGTCTTGGCACGATATTCGGCCATTCGCGTCCGCACCGTTTCCTCATTATCGTCGGGACGGCGCTTGAAGTCGTGGCTCCCGCAAACGTCGCAGGTATCGGCGACCTTCGGCAACTTGTAGCGGTCGTGATAACCGGCGCCGCACTTGCCACAGCTGAAGCGGCCGGTGATGCGGTCGACGAGTGCGTCTTCCTCGACCACCAGTTCGATCACATGGTCCAGCTTGCGTCCCCGGTCGGCCAGGATATGGTCGAGCGAATCGGCCTGCGCTGCCGTGCGCGGATAGCCGTCGAAAATGACGGAAGTTGCGCCGCCCAGCTCGTCGAGCCGCTCACCGATCAGGCCGGAAACGATCTCGTCCGACACCAGTTCGCCCGCGTCCATCACCGCTTTTGCCTGGAGCCCGATGGGGGTTCCCGCCTTGACCGCGGCGCGCAGCATGTCGCCGGTCGACAGCTGGACCATGCCATGCTCGCTTTCGAGCCGCGAAGCCTGCGTTCCCTTGCCCGCTCCCGGCGGCCCAAGCAAAATGATGTTCAGCGTCATGACGACCCCTGTTTCCCCTGCCCTGTGTAGAGAATCGCGTAGCGGCGGTATCAGCGCCGCGCAACGCCGCCCTTCAATTTGGCTTTCTTGATGAGATCGCCATATTGATGCGCGAGCATGTGGCTCTGGATCTGACTGATCGTATCGATCGTCACGTTGACGATGATCAGCAGGCTGGTGCCGCCGAGCTGGAATGGCAGACCCGATCCCGCGATGAAATATTCGGGGATGAGGCAGATTGCCGCCAGATACGCCGCGCCGATCACGGTAATGCGCGTGAGCACGAAATCGAGATAGGCGGCGGTGTTCTTGCCCGGGCGGATGCCGGGGATGAAACCGTTCTGACGCTTCAGATTGTCGGCGGTTTCTTCGGGATTGAAGACCACCGCAACGTAGAAGAAGCAGAAGAAGATGATGCCCGCGGCATAGAGCGCCATATAGAGCGGCTGCCCATGCGCGAGATACTGGTTGAGCGAGACGAGGAACTCACCCCAGCGCGTATCCTGCTGGACATTGTTGCCGAGCATCTGGGTGACCGTCAGCGGCATCAGCAGCAGCGACGAAGCGAAGATCGGCGGGATCACGCCCGCGGTGTTGACCTTGAGCGGGAGGTGGCTGCGGTCAGCCTGCATCACACCGCGCTGCGTCGCGCGTTTCGGATATTGCACAAGCACGCGGCGCTGGGCGCGCTCCATGAAGCTGATGAAGGCGATGACGACGATCGCGCCGACAACGACCGCGATGATCGTGCCGCCGCCCATCGAGCCTTCGCGGACCTGCGTGAACATCTGTGCAAAGCTACGCGGCAGCTGCGCAAGGATGCCCGCCATGATGATCAGCGAGACGCCATTGCCGATGCCACGGCTGGTGATCTGCTCGCCGAGCCACATCAGGAACAGCGTACCGCCGACGATGCTGATAACGGCGCCGATGCGGAACATCATGCCGGGGTCGACGACCGCGGCGATGCCTTGGCTCTGGCCGAGCGTCTCCAGACCCACAGCGATGAAATAGCCCTGAATCGCGGTCAGGAAAACCGTGCCGTAGCGCGTATATTGGTTGAGCTTCTTGCGCCCGCTCTCGCCCTCTTTCTTGAGCGCGGCGAGGCTGGGGGCAAGCGCCGAGGCGAGCTGCACGACGATCGACGCCGTGATGTAGGGCATGACGCCGAGCGCGATGATGCTCATGCGCTCGAGGCTGCCGCCCGAGAAGGTGTTGAAGATGTCGAGGACGCCGCCCGACGCCGCCTGCGAATAGAGCCGCGACAACGCGACGGGGTCGACCCCGGGCAGCGGCACGAACGACAGGAAGCGGAAGACGATCAAAGCGCCGATCGTGAACCAGATACGGTTCTTGAGTTCGGTCGCCTGGCCGAACTTGGAAAAGTTCAGGCCGGAAGAAAGCTGGTCGGCGCGAGAGGCCATGGGTATTTTTCCTCGGATTTCCGGACCGCGCCCCCCGCGACCCGGCGCCTATGTGCGTTCGACAGTCACGAAGCGCAAGGGGAAAGGCCCGATTCAAATGCGTCGGGGGCGGATCGGCCTCGTGCCGACCCGCCCCCAGGTGCATTAGTCCTTCTTGGCTGCCGCCGCGGCGCGGCGCTGGGCCTTCTTGCCGTCGGTCGCCGCTTCCTTGATTTCGGGTAGTTCGACCTTGCCGCCGGCCTTTTCGACCGCCTCGATCGCGCCCTTCGAGGCACCGGCGACCGCGAAGGTCAGCTTCGTCGTGAGTTCGCCCTTGGCGAGGAGACGGACGCCGTCCTTGCCGCCGCGAGCCACGCCCGCCGCCTTGAGCGCGGCATGATCAATCACGGCCTTCGCATCGAGCTTCTTCGCATCGACCAGCTTCTGGACCGCGCCCAGATTGACGATCGCAAAGTCCTTGCCAAAGATGTTGTTGAAGCCGCGCTTCGGGATGCGCATGTGAAGCGGCATCTGGCCACCTTCGAAGCCGTTGATCGCGACGCCGCTGCGGGCCTTCTGGCCCTTCTGGCCGCGGCCGGCAGTCTTGCCCTTGCCCGAGCCGATGCCGCGCCCGACGCGCATGCGTCCCTTGCGGGCGCCGTTATTGTCACGAAGGTCGTTAAGCTTGATAGTCATGGTTGCACTCGCTTTCGCTGTGGTCGCGCTATGGACCGAAGCCGCATTGTATTTTTGGCTTAGTCCGGTTCGATTTCGCTCGATGGCTGAAAGCCGGGATAGGGCCCCGCCTTTTCCATCACGACGGCCTGTGCGACATAGCCGCGGCCATCGACGCTGGTGATCGAGGGGCTGCCGTGGAGCTGCCACCCCCGGTTGAGCAATCCCTCGACGCGCGCACAAAAAGCGGTGTCGTCGGGACCGGTCAACAGGCGGTAGAGTTTCACTGCCGCTTAACCCTCGATAACTTCCACCATATGCGGAAGCTTGCGGATCATGCCGCGCACTTCCGGGGTGTCGACCAGTTCGACCTCGCGGTGCATCTTGCCCAAGCCGAGGCCGGTCAGGATGGCGCGCTGTCCCTTCGGACGACGGATCGGCGAGCCGATCTGGCGGATCTTGATTTTCTTGTCGGCCATGGTCTTACTCCGTCACCGCCGCGGCTTCGGCCTCGGCTGCGCGGTCGGACGAACCGCCACGCTTGATCAGGTCCGAAACCTTCTTGCCGCGACGCTGCGCGACCGACTTCGGGCTGGTCTGTTCACCGAGCGCCTCGAAGGTCGCGCGGATCATGTTGTAGGGGTTCGAGGTGCCGACCGACTTGGTCACCACGTCGGCAACGCCCAGCGATTCGAACACGGCGCGCATCGGGCCACCGGCGATGATGCCGGTACCGGCGGGCGCCGAACGCAGCGTCACATTGCCGGCGCCGAACACACCACGACCGTCGTGGTGCAGCGTGCGGCCGTCGCGCAGCGGAACGCGGATCATCGCCTTCTTCGCGGCAGCGGTCGCCTTCGAAATGGCTTCAGGCACTTCGCGCGCCTTGCCATGACCGAAGCCGGCGCGGCCCTTGCCATCGCCGACGACGACGAGCGCGGCGAAACCGAAGCGCTTGCCGCCCTTCACGGTCTTCGAAACGCGGTTGATGTGGACGAGCTTTTCGATCAGCTCCTCGCCGCCATCTTCGTCACGCGGACGGCGGTCGTCGCGGCGGCCACGGCCACCGTCACGGCCACCACGGTTGCCGCCATCGCGGCCACCGCCACGGCCGCGGCGCGGGGTCTGGCCTTCGGTGGGGGCTGCTTCGGGAGCGCCTTCGACGTTCTGTACTTCGTCAGCCATATTAGAACTCCAATCCGCCTTCGCGAGCCGCGTCGGCCAGCGCCTTGATGCGCCCGTGGAACAGGAAACCGCCGCGGTCGAAGACGACCTGCGTCACGCCGACCTTTTTGGCGGCGTCGGCGAGGCGCTTGCCAACATCGGCAGCCGCAGCGGCGGTTGCGCCGGTCTTGCCACGCACATCCTTGTCGAGCGTCGAGGCCGCAGCCAGCGTCTTGCCGGCGGCGTCATCGATGACCTGCGCATAGATATGACGGCCCGAGCGGTGCACCGACAGACGCGGCCGACCGGCGGCGCGCTGACGGAGCGCGGTACGGACGCGCTGGCGACGTTTTTGGAAAGTGGTAAGATGTGCCATGGCTTACTTCTTCTTGCCTTCTTTGCGGAAGATGTACTCGCCGCGATACTTGATGCCCTTGCCCTTATAGGGTTCGGGCTTACGCCAACGGCGGATTTCCGCCGCGACCTGACCGACCTTCTGCTTGTCGATGCCGCTGATCTCGATCGTCGTATTGTCCGGCGTCTTGATCTCGATGCCCTCGGGCACCGCGAAATCGACGTCGTGGCTGTAACCGAGCTGCAGCTTCAGCGTCTTGCCCTGCGAGTTGGCACGATAGCCGACACCGGTGATTTCGAGGACCTTGGTGAAGCCTTCGGTCACACCCGTGATCAGGTTCTGCACCAGCGTGCGCTGCATGCCCCAGAAGGCGCGTGCTTCGCGGCTGCTGTTCGCGGGCTGGACCGAGATGCTGCCTTCGCCGACTTCATAATTGATGAGGTCGGACAGCGGCATCGCCAGCGTCCCCTTCGGCCCCTTGACCGACAGCTGGCCGCCATCGATCGCGGCGGTGACGCCGCCCGGGATCGCTACTGCCTTTTTACCAATGCGCGACATCAGAACACCTCCGCCAGCACTTCGCCGCCGACATTTTGCTCGCGGGCTTCGGCATCCGAAAGAACGCCGCGCGGGGTCGACACGATGGTGATACCAAGGCCGTTGCGCACGATCGGCAGTTCTTTCGAGGCCGAATAGACGCGGCGGCCCGGCTTCGAGACGCGTGCCACATGGCGGATCGCCGGCTGGCCCTCGAAATATTTGAGCTCGATGCGAATGCCCTTGTGCTGGCCCTTCGCGCCCAGCGATTCCTCGCTGTAACCGCGGATATAGCCTTCGCGCTGCAGCACATCGAGAACGCGGACGCGCAGGGTAGAGGCGGGCGTCAGGACGCTGTCCTTCTTCGCCTGCTGGCCGTTGCGGATGCGGGTGAGCATATCACCCAGGGGATCGGTCATTGCCATCTTCTAGTCCCTTACCAGCTCGACTTCACAACACCGGGGATCAGGCCCTTGTTGGCCAGATCGCGGAGCTGGATACGGCACAGCCGGAATTTGCGATAATAAGCACGCGGACGGCCCGTCAGCTCGCACCGGTTGCGGATGCGGGTGGGGTTGCCGTTACGCGGGATTTCCGCCATCTTCAGGCGTGCGATCAGACGCTCGCCATCGTCGAGCGAGGTGTCCGCGGCAATCGCCTTCAGCTTCGCGTAGCGGCCGGCGTATTTCTTCACCAGCTGCTTGCGACGCTCGTTCTTGTTTACCGAACTCAGTTTCGCCATGACTTAAGTTCTCTTTCCTTCTTGAAAGAGCCTGCCGGATCCCGAGGGATCAGGCGGCTTCCTTTTCCTGCGCTTCGATCGGGAAGGGGAAGCCGAACAGCTTGAGCAGTTCGCGGGCTTCTTCGTCCGTGCGAGCGGTGGTGGTGACGATCACGTCCATGCCACGCACCTGGTCGATGCGGTCATAGTTGATCTCGGGGAAGATGATCTGCTCTTTCAGGCCCATGGCATAGTTGCCACGGCCGTCAAAGCTGGTCGCCGACACGCCGCGAAAGTCGCGGATGCGCGGCATCGCGATCGTGATCAGGCGATCGAGGAACTCGTACATGCGTTCGCGGCGCAGGGTCACCTTGCAACCGATCGGCATGCCTTCGCGCAGCTTGAACTGGGCGATCGACTTTTTCGCCTTGGTCACGACGGGCTTCTGGCCCGCAATCAGCTCCATCTCGGCAGCTGCGCTCTCGACCTTCTTCTTGTCCTGCGTGGCTTCGCCGACGCCCATGTTGAGCGTGATCTTTTCGATCTTGGGCACTTCCATCGCATTCTTGTAACCGAACTTCTCGGTCATCGCCTTGACGATCTTGTCGTCATACAGCTTGCGCATGCGCGGGGTGTAGGTGTCAGCCATTGATCGTCTCCCCGGACTTCACGGCCACGCGGACCTTCTTGCCGTCCTTGGTTTCAAAGCGCACGCGCGTCGGCTTGCCGGTCTTGGGATCGGCGAGCGCGACCTTGCTCGCGAAGAGCGGCGCTTCCTTGCGTTCCAGACCGCCCTGCGGGTTCTGCTGGGTCGGCTTGCGGTGGCGGGTGATGACGTTGACGCCCGCGACAACGACCTTGCCGTCTTTCGGCAGGCTCTGCGTCACTTCGCCGGTCTTGCCCTTGTCCTTGCCGGACAGGACGACGACCGTGTCACCCTTCTTGATCTTGTTCGCCATGATCAGAGAACCTCCGGCGCCAGGCTGATGATCTTCATATAGCCGCGGCCGCGCAGTTCGCGGACGACGGGGCCGAAGATACGGGTGCCGATGGGCTCTTCATTCTTGTTGACGAGCACGGCGGCGTTGCTGTCGAAGCGGATGACCGAGCCATCGGCGCGGCGCACGTCCTTGGCGGTGCGGACGATGACGGCGCGATGCACGTCGCCTTTCTTCACCTTGCCACGCGGCTGCGCTTCCTTGATCGACACGACGATCACGTCGCCCACGCCGGCGGTGCGACGCTTCGACCCGCCCAGCACCTTGATGCACTGGACTCGCTTCGCGCCGCTGTTGTCGGCGACTTCCAATTGTGACTGCATCTGAATCATCGATGCATTTCCTTCTTCCTGGGCCTACCGGGCCATCCCGGCGGTTCCGTGAAACTCTTATGCGATTTCGTCGGCCTTCTTCGCCTTGGTCGAAATCTCGACCTTGTCGAGAACCTTCCAGGTCTTCAGCTTCGAGATCGGCTTCGTTTCCTCGATGCGAACGGTTTCGCCAGCCTTGATGGCGTTGTCCTCATCGTGGGCGTGATACTTCTTCGAACGGCGGATGATCTTGCCGTAGAGCGGGTGCTTAACCTTCCGCTCCACTTTCACCACGACGGTCTTGTCGCCCTTGTCGGACACCACCGTGCCAGTCAGAATGCGCTTCGGCATGGTCGGTCTCCTTACTTGGCGGCCGAGCGCGAACGCCCGGTCTGCTCGGTCTTGACGCGCGCGATAGTGCGACGCACTTCCTTGACCCGCGACGGCTTTTCCAGCTGGCCGGTGGCGGCCTGGAAACGGAGGTTGAACGCCTCGCGCTTCAGTTCGCCAAGCTGTTCGGCGAGCTGGTCGTCGGTCTTCTTGGTCAGATCTTCGGTCTTGGCCATGGCCCTCAACCCTCCAGATGCGAGGTGTCGCCGAGGCGGGCAACGACCTTCGTCTTGATCGGCAGCTTCATCGCCGCACGTTCGAATGCCAGCGCGGCCACCGGGCCCGGTACGCCGTCGAGTTCGAACAGGATGCGGCCGGGCTTGACCCGGGCGGCCCAATATTCCGGCGAACCCTTGCCCTTACCCATGCGGACTTCGGCCGGCTTCGACGACACGGGGACGTCGGGGAAGATGCGGATCCACAAACGGCCCTGACGCTTGATCGCACGGCTGATCGCACGGCGGGCCGCTTCGATCTGGCGCGCGGTAATGCGCTCGGGTTCCATCGCCTTCAACCCGTAGGAGCCGAAGTTCAGATCGGTGCCGCCCTTGGCGAGGCCGTGGATGCGGCCCTTGAATGCCTTGCGGAACTTGGTTTTTTTCGGTTGCAGCATGTCAGCAGTCCTTAGCGGCGATCTTCACGAGCCGGACGGACACCCGTCGTCTGCGCGTCGAGCATCAGACGGTCGGTCGCCATCGGGTCATGGCCCAGGATCTCGCCCTTGAAGATCCAGACCTTGATGCCGCACACGCCATAGGCGGTGTGGGCTTCGGCCTCGGCATAGTCGACGTTGGCGCGCAGCGTGTGCAACGGCACGCGGCCTTCGCGATACCATTCAGTGCGCGCGATCTCGGCGCCGCCCAGACGGCCGGCGCAGTTGATGCGGATGCCTTCGGCGCCCAGACGCATGGCCGACTGCACCGCGCGCTTCATGGCGCGGCGGAAGGCTACACGGCGTTCGAGCTGGTCGGCGATGCCCTGAGCGACAAGCTTCGAGTCGACTTCCGGCTTGCGGATTTCGACGATGTTCAGCGACACGTCGCTGCCCGTCAGTTCGCCGAGCTTCTTGCGAAGCTTTTCGATATCCGCGCCCTTCTTGCCGATGATGACGCCCGGGCGGGCGGCATAGATCGACACGCGGCACAGCTTTGCCGGACGCTCGATCACGACCTTCGAGATGGCGGCCTGCGGCAGGGTCTTGAACACGAACTTGCGGATCTTCAGATCCTCGACAAGCATGCGTCCATAGTCCTGGCCTTCGGCGAACCAGCGGCTGTCCCAGGTGCGGTTGACCTGCAGGCGCAGGCCGATCGGATTGCTCTTCTGGCCCATCTTACGCCTCTTCTTCCTGTTCGCGCACGACGATGCGGATGCGGCTGAAGGGCTTCACGATCCGGGTCGACTTGCCGCGGCCGCGAGCGTGCCAGCGCTTCATCGAGATCGACTTGCCCACACTCGCTTCCTTGACGACGAGAGCGTCGACATCGAGGTTGTGGTTGTTTTCCGCGTTGGCGACGGCGCTGGCGAGAACCTTGCGCACGTCAACGGCCATCGCCTTCTTCGAGAAAGCGAGGACGTTCATCGCGTCTTCGACCTTGCGGCCGCGGATCAGCGCGGCAACGAGGTTCAGCTTCTGCGCCGAGCCGCGGATCTGCGTGCCGACCGAGAGAGCCTCGTTATCGGCAACACGGCGGGGGGACTTTTCCTTGCCCATTAGCGTTTGCCCTTCTTGTCGGCCGCGTGGCCGGGGAAGAAGCGCGTCGGCGCAAATTCACCCAGCTTCATGCCGACCATGTCTTCATTGACCGACACCGGCACGAACTTGCGGCCGTTGAAGACGTTGAAGGTCAGCCCGACGAACTGCGGCAGGATGGTGGACCGACGCGACCAGGTCTTGATCGGGGCAGAGCTGCCACCGTCCTGGGCCGATTCGGCTTTCTTGAGGAGATGAAGGTCGACGAACGGACCTTTCCAGACCGAGCGAGCCATGGCTTACCTCTTCTTCTTCGCGTGACGCGACCGGATGATCATCTTGTCGGTCGATTTGTTATGGCGGGTACGAGCACCCTTCGTCGGCTTGCCCCACGGCGTCACCGGATGACGGCCACCCGAGGTGCGGCCTTCACCACCACCATGCGGGTGATCGACCGGGTTCTTCGCGACACCGCGAGTCAACGGACGCTTGCCCAGCCAGCGGTTGCGGCCGGCCTTGCCCAGATTGGTGTTCTGGTTGTCGGGGTTCGACACCGCGCCGACCGTGCCCATGCACTCGCCGCGGATGTAACGCTGTTCGCCCGAACCGAGACGCACGATGACGAGGCCGCGGTCACGACCGACGACCTGGGCATAGGTGCCTGCCGAACGGGCGATCTGACCGCCCTTGCCCGGCTTCATCTCGATGTTGTGGACGATCGTGCCGACCGGCATCTGCGACAATTCCATCGCATTGCCCGGTTTCACGTCGGTCTTCTTGCCCGCGACGACAGTGTCGCCGACCGCCAGACGCTGCGGCGCCAGGATGTAGGTCTGCTCACCATCCTCATACTTCACGAGCGCGATGAACGCCGTGCGGTTGGGGTCATATTCCAGACGCTCGACGGTGGCCGGCATGTCCCACTTGCGACGCTTGAAGTCGATGAAGCGGTACTTCTGCTTGTGGCCGCCCGCGATGCCGCGCGACGTCACATGACCCTTGTTGTTGCGCCCGCCGGTCTTGCGCTTGCCTTCGGTCAGCGCCTTGACGGGCTTGCCCTTCCACAGCGACGACTTGTCGACGAGGATCAGGCCGCGCTGCCCGGGGCTGGTCGGATTATAGGATTTAAGTGCCATTTTCTCTGCCTCTTCCTACAATCAGACGCCCGTGGTGACGTCAATCGACTGGCCGTCGGCCAGGCGAACGATCGCCTTCTTCACGTCGCTGCGGGTGTAGGGCTTGCCCTTCCAGCGCTTGGTCTTGCCCTTGGTTACGAGCGTGTTGACGCTGAGCACCTTGACATCGAACAGCGCCTCGACGGCGGCCTTGATCGCGGGCTTGGTCGCGTCGTCCGCAACCTTGAACACGACGGCGTTGTTCTCGCTGAGCAGCGTCGACTTTTCGGTGATCACCGGAGCGAGGATCACGTCATAATGACGCGCATCGACAGTTTTTGCCTTAGCCATTGAAACGGGCCTCCAGCTTTTCGACCGCCGCGCGGGTCAGAACCAGCGTGTCGGCACGGATGATGTCATAGACATTGGCGCCCGCCGCCGGCATCGAGTCAATGCCGATCAGGTTGGCCGATGCCATCGCGAAGCTGGCGTGGACCACATCCCCGTCGATGAAGAGCGCGCGATTGCCGAGGTCGAGCTTGCCGAGCTTGCCGGCGAGCGCCTTGGTCTTCGCGTCCTTGAGCTCGAGCGTGTCGAGAACGACGATCTTGCCGCCCTTCGCCTTGTCGCTGAGCGCCATCTTCAGGCCGAGAGCACGGATCTTCTTGTTCAGCGAGTGGCCGAATGTGCGGGCCCGGGGACCATGCGCCTTGCCACCGCCGATGAAGATCGGCGCCTTGCGATCGCCGTGACGGGCGGTACCGCCACCCTTCTGGCGACCGAACTTCTTGCCGGTGCGGGCGACGTCGCTGCGCTCGCGGGCGGCGCGGGCAGGACCGCGACGCTTTTCGAGCTGCCACGCGACGACGCGGTGCAGGATGTCGGCACGGGCGTCGACGCCGAAGACGTCGTCGTTAAGATCGATGTCGGCGCCAGCCTTGCCATCGAGGGTCTGAACCTTGACCTTCATGATCAGGACTCCTGTGCGCCGTCGGTGGCCGCGGAGTCGACGACGGTTTCTTCGACCGGCGTTTCGACCGGCGCGTCAGCCGGGGCATCGTTGGTATTGGCCGCGCTCTTGATGCCCGCCGGATAGGGGGCCTCGGGGTGACGCGGCAGCTTCACCGCATCGCGGACGAGCAACCAGCCGCCCTTCGAGCCAGGGACCGAGCCCTTGACGAAGAGAAGGCCGCGTTCGACGTCGGTGCGGACGATTTCGAGATTCTGCTGGGTGCGGTTACGCGCGCCCATGTGGCCGGCCATCTTCTTGTTCTTGAAGACGCGGCCCGGATCCTGACGGTTACCGGTCGAACCATGGGCACGGTGGCTGATCGAAACACCGTGGGTTGCGCGCATACCGCCGAAACCCCAGCGCTTCATCGCACCGGCAAAGCCCTTACCCTGGGTCACGCCCTGGATGTCGACGATCTGGCCGGCAACGAAATGGTCGGCCGACAGTTCAGCGCCGACGTCGAGCGTCGCGTCGTCGGCGACGCGGAATTCGACGAGCTTCGCCTTGGGCTCGACTTCAGCCTTGCCATAGGCGCCACGCTGCGGCTTGGCGACGTTCTTCGCCTTCGCCGAGCCGGCACCGAGTTGAACGGCCACATAGCCGTCACGATCTTTATCGCGCACGGAAACGACCTGGCAGCCTTCGAGGCTCAGGACGGTGACCGGCACATGGCGGCCGTCGTCCTGAAACAGGCGGGTCATCCCCATCTTCTTCGCGATCACGCCAGTACGCATGATCAAACTCCTCAACAGAGGCCGGGCGGACCATTCCGCACGGCTTGCGGGACCCCGTCGAACAAGTTCGACGAGAACCCTCCCAGCCCGATATTTCGATGCATCGCCCCGTCCGGGCTGAGGTGCCGCCATCCCGAAGGAGAAGCGGCGAGACGGGGGACGCAGCCCGGTCGACAGGCTTCCATTGGAAGCGACCGGCGGTATCCACCCTATCGTCGGCCCGGATCGCTCCGGACAATGCAGGGACCGAGGCTCCTGCCGATAGAGACCCCGGCTTTTGCCGGGGCTGCGCTGGCCTAGGCCAGCTTGATTTCTACGTTCACGCCCGCGGCGAGATCGAGCTTCATCAGCGCGTCGACCGTCTGCGGGGTGGGCTGCACGATGTCGAGCAGCCGCTTGTGGGTACGCACCTCGAACTGCTCGCGCGACTTTTTGTCGACATGCGGGCCGCGGTTCACGGTGAATTTTTCAATACGCGTCGGAAGCGGGATCGGGCCGCGAATAAGCGCTCCGGTACGACGCGCCGTGTCGGCGATGTCGGTGGTGGCCTGATCGAGCACGCGGTGATCAAAGGCCTTCAGGCGAATGCGAATATTCTGCGTTTCCATGACTGTTCCAGTCGAATCCCGTCTAACGATGCGAAAGAGCCGAAATGGCCAGTTCCGGCCCCCAAGTGGAAGCCGGTCCGGCCATTAAAAACCTTTAAGCTACGAGCCGCGCGACTCGTTGCGAATCGCGCGGCTCGCGGCCCTATATTACTTTGTGATCGTCGCCACAACCCCTGCACCGACCGTGCGGCCGCCTTCGCGAATTGCGAAGCGCAGGCCCGGGTCCATGGCGATCGGGGCGATCAGCTTGACCGACAGCTGGACGTTGTCGCCCGGCATGACCATTTCGGTGCCCTCGGGGAGGATGACCTCGCCGGTGACGTCCGTCGTGCGGAAGTAGAACTGCGGACGATAGTTGGCGAAGAACGGCGTGTGACGGCCGCCCTCGTCCTTCGACAGCACATACACTTCCGAAGAGAATTCGGTGTGCGGCGTGATCGAGCCGGGCTTCGCCAGAACCTGGCCACGCTCGACTTCTTCACGGCCGACGCCGCGGATCAGTGCACCGATGTTGTCGCCGGCCTGGCCCTGGTCGAGCAGCTTGCGGAACATTTCGACGCCGGTAACGGTCGTCTTCTTGGTGTCCTTGATGCCGACGATTTCGACTTCTTCACCAACCTTGACGATGCCGGTTTCGACGCGGCCGGTGACAACCGTACCACGACCCGAGATCGAGAACACGTCTTCGATCGGCATCAGGAAGGGCTTGTCGAGCGGACGTTCCGGCTGCGGAATCCACTCGTCGACAGCAGCCATCAGCTTCAGGATCGCGTCCTTGCCGATGTTGTCGTCGCGGCCTTCCAGAGCAGCGAGGGCCGAACCCGCGATGATCGGAATATTGTCGCCGTCGAAGTCGCGCTTCGAAAGTTCTTCGCGGATTTCGAGTTCGACGAGTTCGAGCAGTTCGGGATCGTCGAGCTGATCGACCTTGTTGAGGAAGACGACCATGGTGGGAACGCCGACCTGCTTCGCGAGCAGGATGTGCTCCTTGGTCTGCGGCATCGGGCCGTCAGCGGCCGACACGACGAGGATCGCGCCGTCCATCTGGGCGGCACCGGTGATCATGTTCTTCACATAGTCGGCGTGGCCCGGGCAGTCGACGTGAGCATAGTGACGGCCGTCGGTCTCATATTCGACGTGTGCGGTCGAAATGGTGATGCCGCGCTCGCGCTCTTCGGGAGCCTTGTCGATGTTCGCGAAGTCGACGGCGGCGTTGCCGGCAACGTTTTCGGCGAGCACCTTGGTGATCGCTGCGGTCAGCGAGGTCTTGCCATGGTCGACGTGACCGATGGTGCCGATGTTGCAGTGCGGCTTCGTCCGCTCAAATTTAGCCTTGGCCATGTTTAACAACCTTCTTGTTCATGTGTTTGCGTTGATCAGTCCTGGACGAGCCTGCTGAATCAGGCGCCGCCCTTAGTAGGTCTTGCCGCGCGGTGCAAGCC